>NZ_VDFO01000005.1:0-74731 GCF_009600995.1 Companilactobacillus halodurans
GGGTCGAACATCTAAAGGGCATGAATGGTGTCCTTTTTTGGTGTTCTTAAATGGTTATTACTAATAAATGGTATACAAAAATAAAGTTGATGGCAAAATACCTATCAACTTTATTTATCGTACAGCCTTTTTTATTTCCGGAATTTACAAATAATTTAAAATTAATGGTTAAATTTTTCTAAAAGGGGAACATGGATTAAATTTAAATAATATAATGAAGACATTCAGGGGAAAAAGGGGAGATTTCCATGCAAACTTTGGATCAATCAAAATCATATTATCGAAGAATTACAGTTTTAGATGTTATGACGCTTGTGATGATTATTGGCTTCTTGTTTTTTGCTAAGGGATATTTGTTATCATTATTGTTAATAGTTATTTATCCGTTTTGCCATTCCAAAGTGATGGTCTCAAGTGTTTTGGACAAAAATACAAGATTGTGGGTCCGTAATATGGATTGGAATTATTATCGAAAAATCCATGGAATCAAATTTTTTATGCAATATAAACCTCAGGAAAGTGCGATTCCTATTAAGCATGTAAATTAGTAAATAAATATAATTGAAGAGTACTCGATTTGAAGGTTAGTTAATAGCTTTTTGAATAAGTCTTATCCTATGAATGGAATTATTCCAAATCATAGGGTATTTTTTTGGCCAAGAGTTTATAAAGGATATATACGATAGGAATTGTTATAATCTAAGCGAGGGAAATTCCAGATTAATTAATTAGACACGAAAAATAGTTTCGAGAGTTAAAACTTTACATCTTACGTTTACGGTTGTAAACTGTGTTCTGTTGATAAGGATTACACATGTAAACCAAGGAGGACGAAGAGATGTCAGAGGTTGAAACAATGAGTAAGGCTGAATGGCAAGTAATGAGGATCATTTGGACGTTAGGACAGGCTACTAGTAAACAAGTCATTGAGATTTTAGAGAAAAAAACTAGTTGGAAAGCTGCTACGATTAAGACTTTAATTGTCCGTTTGCAAAAGAAAGATTTCTTGCAGGCTGATGAGAAAGCGCGTCCATATGTTTATAAGCCATTGATTCCTGAAAGTACGGCCATACATCAAAGCGTTAGTAACTTGTTTGATAATCTTTGTTGTATGAAGAAGGGTCAAGCAATCAATGATTTGGTTGAAAATTCAGAGATATCAAAGGATGATATTTCATTGATTATTAAAACTTTAACCCAAAAAGAAAAATCAGCACCCGATGAAGTTGAATGCAATTGTTTGGAGGCAGATTTGAAATGAAGGATGAAGATATGAAGAATATGGATATGAAAGATTCTAACCACATGGACATGGATTCAGATTCAGATATGTCTAGTATGAATATGTCCGGAGGTGGCCACATGATGATGCATGGTGGCCATATGATGGACATGGGGGATCTGAAACAAAAGTTTTGGGTTTCGCTTGTTTTAGCAATACCAGTGTTTATTTTTTCACCTTTTATGGGCTTGCACCTACCATTTCAAGTCCAGTTCCCCGGTTCAGATTGGATCGTTTTGATTTTAAGTACGATTTTGTATTTCTACGGCGGGAAACCATTTTTAAGTGGAGCTAAAGGTGAGTTAGCTTCGAAAAAGCCTGCCATGATGACCCTTATTACCATGGGTATCAGTGTGGCTTATATTTACAGTTTGTACGCTTTTGTTATGAATGATTTAGTTCAGTCAAATAACCATATCAATGACTTCTTCTGGGAACTTGCTTCCTTAATCGTCATTATGTTATTAGGTCACTGGATTGAAATGAAATCAACAATGAATGCCGGCAATGCGCTTCAAAAAATTGCTTCATTAGTTCCTGATCAAGTTCATATTGTTGAGGGCGATGAAACAGTCGACAAAGATATTTCTAACGTTAAAAAAGATAATGTCGTAGAAATCCGTGCCGGTGAGTCAATTCCACTTGATGGACATATCGTAAAAGGCGAAAGCTATATCAATGAATCATTGATTACGGGTGAATCAAAAGCCGTTAAAAAAGGCGTCGACAGTGAGGTTGTTGGTGGCTCAATTAATGGTGAAGGTACTATTCGCGTAAAAGTCGATAAATCGTCCGATGAAGGCTATTTATCACAAATCAGTCAGTTGGTCTCAGATGCACAAAACAATCGTTCTAAGACGCAATTATTGGCTGATAAAGTATCAAGTTGGTTGTTCTACGCTGCCTTAACGGTCGGAATCATTGCTTTTGTTTATTGGTTGATCGTTGGCGACATGAGTACAGCTTTGAATAGATTAGTGGCGGTTCTAGTAATCGCTTGTCCACATGCTTTAGGTCTAGCAATTCCTCTAGTAATGTCACGTAGTACTTCCATCGCTGCTACAAATGGTTTAATTATTCGTGATAACCAAGCTATGGAAAATAGTCGTAAGATTGATTACATTGCAATGGATAAAACTGGAACTCTGACAGAAGGTAAGTTTACGGTTAATGGTTTGGAAACAATTGGAAAATCAACAGATAAAGATAAGTTATTGTCTTTGATTGCTGGAATCGAAAGTGGTTCGAGTCATCCCATTGCCAATAGTGTCGTCGCATATGCAAAAGATAAGAAAGTTTCATTGACTAAATTTGATGATACTCAAGCTCTCAAAGGTTACGGAATGAGTGCCAAACTTAATAGCGATGATTATTATTTAGTTAATATGAAGTATCTTAATGAAAATGATATTAAATTAGATAGCAAAGATGTTCAAACATATCTTGACAAAGGTAATACAATTAGTTATTTAGTCGTCAATAAAGAAGTCATCGGATTTGTTGCCTTAGGTGATCGAATTAAAGAAAATACCGTTGAATTCATTAAAGAACTAAAATCAAGAAACATTACTCCAATCATGTTGACAGGTGATAATAAGGATGCCGCTGCCACTATGGCTAAACAGATGGGTATTGATGAATTTAGAGCTGAATTATTGCCCGAAGATAAAAATAAAGTGATTAAACAATTAGAAAATGATGGTCACCATGTAATGATGGTTGGTGATGGTATCAACGATGCACCTAGTTTGGCGGCTGCTACAATTGGTGTTGCTATCGGTGCCGGAACTGATGTCGCAATTGATTCTGCTGATGTAATTCTTTATAACAGTGATCCATTCGATATCATCAAATTCTTGAAATTGTCACAACATACTTATCGAAAGACAGTCGAAAACCTCTGGTGGGGTGCTGGTTACAATATCATTGCCTTGCCACTGGCTGCCGGTATCTTAGCCGGAATTGGATTTATTCTTAGTCCTGCTGTCGGAGCAATCATTATGTCGTTGTCAACGGTTGTTGTTGCGTTAAATGCGTTGACTCTAAAAATGTAAATTTTTATTTTAAATATTCTGTTATCAAATGACAGAATATTTTTTATATAATTTTGAATTGTGAAATGGATAACTATTGAAAAAAGCTGTTCGACATAATAAACTGTATCTGATAAAGGGCAGGTGACGAAAAGATGGCAACAATTTCTTTATATTTGGATGGTCATGACGAAAAGCTAATTAAAAATTACGCTAAGTCAAAAAATATGAGTGTCTCGTCTTTTCTTCGTTCAATAGCTGTCGAGAAAATTGAAGACGATATTGACGATCAACTCTATGAAAGAGCTGTGAGAGAATTCAAGGAGAATCCACAGGATATTTCACTGGATGAGATGGAAAAAGAATTAAGCATATATTGCGAATAGACCAATATGGTCAACTTTTCATAGTCTTAATAATCGGAGATTGATTATTAAGGCTATTTTTGATTTCCTAAAAAATGAGGTTTAGACTAGTCATTAAATTCACGATGGGAAGCGGTAATTTGAGTAGAGAAGAATTTATTGAGCAACATCAAACAGAATTTGAAAATATTTTTAAAGAATTTATTGGTTTAAAAAGCCTCAGCGTCACCGGTGAAGGAATCGACGAGACAGTTGATTTTTTAGAAAAATTATTAAAGAAATTATTGAAAGCTCAAATTGAAGTTATAAAGACTGCTGGACATCCAATAATTTTGGCTAAATTAGCTGGTAAAAGCGATGAAAATGTTTTGTTTTACGGACATTATGATGTCATGGAACCAGGCGATTTGAATTCTTGGTCATCAGATCCATTTAAATTAACAAAAACTAATGGGCGGTTTGTAGCTCGTGGCGCAGGTGACAATAAGGGACAATTATTAGCACAAATTTTGGGAATCTATACCTACTTGCAAACTCATGAAAGTTTACCCTTCAATATAACTTTGTTCATTGAAGGCGAAGAAGAGCAAGGCAGTCCTAATCTTGCTCCAACCATTGAAAAATTAAAAAACACTAAATTGTCGCAAGTCAATACAGCCATTGTCGTTGATGGATCAGCTAACCCTGACGGTACTAACGTTTTAAGATTAGGAAATCGTGGCGTCTTTAGTTTTGAATTAATTTCAAAAACTGCGACCCACGATAATCACTCCGGAAGTTTAGGCAATGTGATGGAAAATTCTGTGACACAATTATTAAACTTTTTGGATAAAATTTATGACTCGAAAAATGGCTTAGTGAAATTACCCCATTTTTATGACGGAGTAACTGAGCCTACCAAGCAAGAATTAGCCTGGATTAAATTATTGCCATTTGATAAAAAGCAAATTATGCAACAAGCTGGTATAAATGAATTAGATATGGATCAGGAAACTTATTATCGCAATTTGATGTTTAAACCAACATTTAATATCTCTAGTTTTAAAGCTGGTTACTTGGGCAAAGGCATTAAGACGAGCATCCCTCATCAAGCAATGCTAAAAGTCGATTGCCGTTTAGTGGGTCAGCAAGATATCAATCAAATAAAAACTGATTTATTTGAAATTTTCAGTGATGAAATTACGACCAATAAGTTAGAAGTTAAGACCTTAGGCCAATTGCCTCCAGAGAAGACAAAAGCACCTGACGAACAGATTAATCAGCTCTTCCAAGCTATTAAACGAGCCACTGGAAAAGTTTATATTGAGCCAGCAATGCCTGGTTCTGTTCCTAATTACGTTTGGAAAGATATTTTAAAAGTTCCCGTCTTTACGATTCCTTATGCCAATTCAGATGAGCATAATCACGACTTTAACGAAAATATTACGGAAAAGAATTTTTATAACGGAATTAGAATCAGTTATGAATTATTAAATAGATAGTAAAAGAGAGCTGCAAGTAATCAAAAATGATTGCTGCAGCTCTCTTTTACTTGTAATAAGGTAAATCCAAGAAGGTAATGATGAATTCGGTTCCTTCATTAATTTTTGATTTGACGGAAATCGTGTGGCCAAGTTTATCAACCATATTTTTGACAAGATAAAGTCCCATACCAGTGGATTTGCTGCCGGATTGGCGACCATTCTTACCTGTAAATCCTTTGTTAAAGATACGACTAATATCTGTATCAATAATTCCAACCCCATTATCTTTAATATGAAGTTGAATATTGTTGTCTTTCATATCTGTGAAAATAGTGATTTTTCCACCAGTATCAGTATATTTCAAACTATTAGAAATAATTTGATTGATAATAAAACTCAGCCACTTTTCATCAGTCAAAACCTTTTTATCGGTAATATCAAAATCAATCCCGATACGTTTGCTAATGAAGAGGCGTTTGTTGGATCGGATACAAGCCTTAACAATGTCGTTTAAGTCCTGTTCTTTAATCAGATAGTCATTGGAAAAATTATTTAAACGAGCAAAGTAGAGTGCTTGGTCGACTAGGTAATCGATTTGGTCCAGTTCCTCAGAAATCAAGGCCTTATCTAACTGGTTATCTTGCGACAATTTCAAAGCAACTAGAGGAACTTTAATATCATGTACCCAGGATTCAGTGTATTCACGTTGGTCTTTTTGATTTTGATAGAGTTTAGTCAATTCGTTGCGGTATTCTAACGAAATATTATTGATTTTGCTTTGAATGAATCGTTGCTCATTGTTTTGAGCACCGGCTAATTCTTTTGAAAGGTCCTCTTGATAATTAGTCAGTTGCTCATACCAATTCTTTTTATGATTGTAAGAAATCAGTAAATTGGCAATTAAAAAGATGACCGCTAAAATCCAAGAATAAATCAAGGTACCGATATGAAAGTGAACTCGAGGGTCGAGAAATAAGACTAGTTCAACAAAAGTCATCCCAATTAAAACAATCAGGATAGAGTAGATGTGGTCACGCAAGTATTTAAAAATTGTCATAATTTACCTCGTTAAGGAATAATGTATCCTTGTCCGACTTTAGTCACGATGTAATTTTTGAGACCGTATTTTTCAATCTTGCTTCTGAGGCGATTGATGTTAACGGTCAAAGTATTGTCATCGACGAAACGTTCATCGTCCCACATGAAGTTTAGCAATTGTTCACGCGTGACGATTTTACCTTTATCTTTTAATAAGCGCTGCAGCAACTTGTACTCATTTTTTGAAAGGTCAATTTTATTATTGCCGATTTCAACATTGCCGCTGGATAAGTTCAGTTTCAAACCGTTGTATTCGATGATGTCGCTGGTATTCTTAGTGAAATCGTAAGTTCGACGTAAAAGAGCATTGATTTTAGCAATCAAGATGTCGATTGAAAAAGGCTTCTCGACAAAATCATCTGCTCCCATGTTCATCGACATGATTTGATCCATGTTTGAATTGCGTGATGAGATAATAATGATAGGAATCTTAGAAATTTTTCTAATCTCTTGGTTCCAATAGTAGCCGTCATAAACAGGTAAATTGATGTCGAGTAAAACTAAGTCAGGTTGATAGTCATTAAATTGTTCGATGATGTTGTTGAAATCAGTCGTGATGTAAGAGTCGATTTGCCATTTGGCAAGATTTTCGCTGATTAATTTGGAGATGGATTGGTCATCTTCAATAATCATAATTTTAGCCATATTAAAATTCCCTCCGTGCTAGAATAAAGACACTATGTATATTAGTATGATAACAATAATTATTTATTAATGGAGAAATTACCATGCAAATTGTTGTAAAGAATATCTCAAAGGATTTTGGAAAGAAAAGAAGCACCGTTCATGCTATCAAGGATTTCAGTTTAAAAGTCGATCATGGCGAGTTCCTCGGTATCATGGGCCCATCAGGAGCCGGTAAGACGACGCTTTTGAATATGCTTTCCACCAATGCAAGACCAGATCATGGAGAGATTTTGATTGATGGTCAAGATATTACGCAGATGCATGATCATCAACAAGCTAAATATCGGCGCAAGAAAATGGGCTTTATTTATCAGAGTTTTGAATTGCTCGATTCACTGAATGTTAAGGAAAATGTTATTTTGCCTTTAGCCTTGAGTCGGGCCAACAAGAAACTGATTGAAGAACGTTTTAACTATATGATGCATTTATTGAATATTGAAAATTTAAGCAATCGAAATATCGATGAGCTTTCGTTAGGCCAAAGACAGATTGTGGCGGCAGCCCGGGCTTTAATCAATCGTCCTGAAATATTATTTGCGGACGAGCCAACAGGAAGTCTTGATTCTAAATCAGCGACTATTTTATTGAATTATATGCAATTGGTCAATCAACGCGAAAAAACAACTATTTTAATGGCAACGCACGATGCCTTTACAGCTAGTTATTGCAGTCGCGTTGTCTTTATAAAGGATGGCGTGATTTTTTCAGAGATAGTCAATCCGGGAAACCGGGACCAATTCTTTGAACAAATCATCAATATGCAGCGCACTATTGGAGGGGGTAGTTACTTTAATGTATCGCAAAATAATTAAACGCAGTCTGTACAATATGCGTGATAGCTATTTGATTTATATTTTGGCATGCAGTTTTGCCATCGGCGTTTTCGGAATTTTGCTTTCGTTGGGCGACAATCCATCATTAGGCAAAGCCTTAGTTTATTTAAATGATCTCGTGAAAGCGTCTGGTGTTATTTTTGCTTTCTTTGCTTTTATCTACATGGTTTATGTGGGTGGTTTTTTTATAAAACAACAGCGCAATGAATTTTTGACCTTTGAAAAATTGGGGATGCAAGATTGGGTAATAGTTGCCATTAGTTTTTTTCAAACGGCATTTGTACAAGCAATCGCTTGGATTATTGGCTTAAGTTTAACTATTATTTTCCAAAAATTTATGGGGATGTTGTTACTTTTCTTAATGCATGTAAGAGTCAATTTCGAGATGTCGATCAGTCTGAATGATTTGTTTTTAATTGTACGACTATTCTTCTTTTCGACTTTGATTCTGAGTTTTATTAATGCTTTTAAAGCGCTGCTGATACTGACACGCAAGAAGAAATCTCGTAGTACTAAAACTCGTTGGTGGTTAAGGATACCAGCAGGTATATTTGGTTTGATTCTATTGATTGCAGCGCAAATTTGTTCAGTTTATTTATTTTACGATATGCATACAATCAGTTATTCAGCTCGTCCTTCAATGGAAATCCTTTTTGTTTTAGTAGCTGATATTTTTGGGACTTATTTAGTTTACTTTGGCTTTTTACCATCAATCTTAAATTTGCTACAAAAAATACACTCGATTGCTTATTCGGGTGTAAATATTTTTTCATTTAAATATTTGAAAGAAAGACTTTTTCATAATATTTCTATTTTGTGGTTCGTTACTGAAGTATCGGCATTTGCTTTAGCATTATTGACTTTTTGTTACTTTGGCTATCAAGCTGTTCATCAAAATTATAATTCCAATTATCCTTTTGAATTGGCCGCCAATAAGGATACGGTCAAAGTGATTAAAAAGGAATTAAAAAAGAGTGATGCTAAAATAAAAGGTCGTTATCAGACAAATGTAAAAATCAATTTAGTATCTTATTATAATAAAGAAAATCAAAGTTATGTTCGTCAACCGATGACATTTATGTCCTACTCGCAATATCAGTCATTGCCTAAACGAATGCGCAAAGGTAATAGTAAAATTAATTCGCATGAATTCCTAAAAATTGATTACAATTCGTCTATCCTTAATAAAAATACGCTTAAGGAACACGATATTGAAGTTAAGAATGCTCCTTTGATTGCTACTGCTAAGACGGGAAGCTCTTTTCCTTATGGAAGTCCCATGCATTTTGGACCAATGATGATTGTTCCTGATAATTATTATCAAAAGATGCCTTCTGAAGTTAACGATACCTTTTACGGTTGGGACTTCAAAAAGGGTGATAGATTACAGGAATCACAATTGGAAAAACTTGATAGTTATCGAGATGCCTACTTTATGAAAATCAATTTTAAAAAATCGCTTGCCAATTCGACTATTCAGGTTTTAAAAAAAGACCCTAAATCAAAATATCCTTCCAGTACTTATATGCAAACTGGTTTTCTTAGACAGGGTGATATTAAAAAAGAATTCGCTCAAGGTGGAGGATTCTACTTGTTCGTGGTTGCATTATTTAGCGTCGCCTTATTAATAGCTTTAGGCAGCGTTTTGACCTTGCGGATTTTGTTGCGTGACGATCATCAGATGAATCAGTTAAGGACTCTGCAAAAAATCGGCGTTGAAGAAAGCAAGATTAAAGGTATCGTGAAGAAAGAAAATGCCTTGACCTTTATGATTCCGTTAATCTTTGCTTTAGTTCAATCTTTCACCGCAGTGGCTATTTTTAATACTGGAAAGCATTTATCAAAAAATATTATTTTGATTTATTTAGGTTTTGTGGTGCTTTATTGCCTATTCGGCGTTATCAGTTATCAAGTGTCATGGCGCAGCGTCAAGCAAAAGTTTAGTCTGTGACTGAATAAGCTTTGGAGAAGAAACCGAAGTCTTCTTCAGTATTTCCTTGAATTTGCTTTTGAATATCATTTTGCAGCATTTTTTGCCAATCTTTAATCTGAGTCGTCTCGGTGAAAGTTTTGATAATTAGGTATTCTCTTGGACTTTCGCTTTTTTGGAGGATAGCAGTTGAGTTAGAATTAAAGGAGAATTGTTGGGTGCTAAATAATTTGTTTTCGAATAACTTAGCTTGGTCCGCATTTAATTTTAGATAAGTCAAGGAATATAGATTCTTTGATTTATCGTACGTTCCTGTCAGACTGCGGTATTGTGCAGAAGTGGATAAATTTTTTATCAAAAGATGGTCTGCGTTAGCGTGGAATAAAGGGTTTAATAAAGTATCAGCAGGATTTAGCTGACTCTTTAAAAAATTATATGTGCCTAGTTTTAATGTTATGTTCATAATTATTGGAATCCTTTCAATTAATAAATTTTGGAGGTTTTCTATGTTAGTTACGGTTTTAGGTTTTTACGGTGGTTATCCCTATAAGGGAATCGGTACATCCGGTTACCTCTTGCAAGATGATGGCAAGAACTTGTTGATTGACTGTGGGAGCGGTGTTTTAAATGCACTTGCTAGTTACATGCAACCAACTGATCTAGATGAAGTCGTCTTATCTCATTATCACCATGATCATACAGCAGACGTTGGTGTCTTACAGTACAATTGGCTCGCTGCTAAAAAGGAAAGTCCACTACCAATTTATGGTCACACTCAAGATTTTGTCAACTTTGCACAATTAACTGTGGAAAATGCGACAAAGGGTATTGCTTATAATGACTATGAACCAACGATGATCGGTAATTTGAAATTTGAATTTCTAAAAACTGTTCATCCGGTGCCAGCATATGCAATCCGTGTTACCAATCAAGAAGGAAAGGTCTTAGTTTACACAGCTGATACAACTTACTTCGATGGTTTAGTAGATTTTGCAAAAGACTGCGACCTTTTGATTGCTGATACTAACTTCCCTGAAGATGTAACAGGTCGTAAAGCTCATCTTAATACTAAGGAAGCTGGAACCTTGGCAAAGAAGGCTAATGTCAAGCGTTTGATGATTAGTCATCTTCCTCAGACAGTTGATGTTGAGACTATGTTAAAACAATCACAGAAATATGCAAGCGATGTTCCTGTTATCCATGCATTTAAGGGATTGGAAGTAGAACTGTAAGTTGAACCACTGACATGAATACTTTCATTGAAAGTAACATTGATTATAACTAATAAAATAAATAACGTCGTATTTATGTAATTTGTGAAAATTTTACATAAAGAGCCGTTTATCGGGTACGTGTTTTCACAATTGAACCGAAACAGAACAAACATTCGTAATTTTTTATTGAAAAAGTATAGATTTTATTATGATAGTAAGTTACAATGTTAATGTGTTTAAAGAGTTTGATACTACACAGGAAAGGAGAGATTATTTATGGTAACCATTTATACATCTCCAAGTTGCACATCATGTCGTAAAGCCAAGGCTTGGCTCGAAGAACATGACATTCCTTACAAAGAAAGAAACATTTACTCCGAACCTTTAAATAAGCAAGAAATCAAACAAGTACTTCAAATGACAGAGAACGGTACAGAAGAAATTATTTCAACACGTTCAAAGGCATTCCAAAACCTTAAGATTGATTTGGATGATTTAACAATTGATCAATTGTTGAACCTTGTTCAAACAAACCCTGGTCTTTTGAAACGTCCTATCATCATGGATGACAAACGTCTCCAAGTTGGATTCAATGAAGACGAAATCAGAAGATTCTTGCCAAGAAGTGTCAGAACTATGGAACTTCAAAAGGCTCAATTAATGGCTGGACTTTAAAATATACCAGATCACTTTCTTTTCGGAAGTGATCTTTTTTTGTAAGAAAAAGCAATAAATTAAAAAGTACACAATAATAAGACAAAATCGATTCCCTGTATCATAAGCGGAATCGATTTTTGTGTTTTTACCAGATTTTTTCTACCAATTTGCTGAGATAATGACCAAATTTGTTGAATTTGTGGTCAAACAGAATGTGTCTAGACAATTAACCACTTTTCACAAGATTTTTTTATATAAAAAGAATTATGACTTGATATTTATTCCGATATAATTGCTCAATGAAAACGTTTAGGTAGGGGAATATCATGAAAAAAATCGAGAATAAACACGGTCCTAGACAGACACACCCTCGTTTTGTTTTTATACTCACAAATTTTATTTTTGGTTTAAATATTATCCTTTTTAAACCGGTTTTGATTAAAGCAGATAGTGATGTGGACGCTCAACAAATAATTGATCAGAATAGTAGTTTAACATTGCAAAATCAATCTATGGTAAAGACCGTTTTACAACCTTTAGCTATTAATAGTACGAGTGGTACTTTTGGTACTTGCGACTGGGATATTGATAGCGATGGTTTATTGACGATTCATGCTGGTCAACTCGGAGTTGGGCAAGGAAATTGGATTGAATCAAATGCTTTAATCAAGAAAATTTATGTTGAACCAGGCGTTGTCGCATCAACTGATTCCAATAATTTGTTTGCGATGCTGACAAATGTCCAGACGATTGATTTGACAAATTTGGACACTAGTAATGTTAAGAGTTTTTATAGAATGTTTTATTTTGAAAGGAAGTTAATGTCAACCTCTCCAAATACATCATCTTTAACTCAAATAATCGGTTTGGATAAACTGGATACTAATAGTGCAATTAACATGTCAGGGATGTTTATGAATGCTTATCAATTATCTTCAATCGATGTCTCAAATTTTGACACCAAAAATGTAATTGATTTTTCAAGTATGTTCAGTATGGCTAATGGTAGCAAGACCGAGAATGCTTTAACTGAAATTAAAGGCCTAAATAATTTGAATACTTCTAAAGCTGAAAACTTGAATTCAATGTTTAATAATGACAGTAATCTAACCCAGCTTGATGTTTCAAATTTTGATACCACTAACGTGAATGACATTGGTAGTATGTTCAATAATGACTCTTCTTTGACCAATTTAGATGTTTCAAACTTTAAAACTGGTAAAGTGACTGATTTTAGTTCGATGTTTTCTGGATGCAGTGCACTGGGAAAACTTGATTTAAGTAAATTCGATACTTCCAATGCCACTAATATGAATTCTTTTTTTAATAATTGTCACGCAAATATTCAAGGATTAATTGATTTTGACACTAGCAAAGTTGAAAATATGGAATCAATGTTTTCTGGCACCTGGATTGAAAACACTGATGATATTAAGAATTGGAATACTAGTAAAGTAACTAATATGAATGGGATGTTTGCTAGTTGTTCTAAATTAACTAATGTTGACTTGTCGCAAATGAATAAGTCTAATGTAATAAATATTTCCAGCTTGTTTTACAACGATAGTGCAATAACAGAAATCAAGGGTTTAGATACTTGGGATACTAGTAAAGTTGAAAATATGGCACAAACTTTTTCGGGAACACGTTTGACTCAATTGGCAATTGAAAATTGGAATACTTCTAATGTAACTGATATGAGTTATTTATTTTATAATTGTACAAAATTAACTAGTTTAGATTTATCTGCTTGGGATACTTCTAAGGTTACCACTATGCAATATATGTTTGCTGTTAGTTTAGCCGCCAATGAAAATGTTTTAAAAGGATTGGACAAATTTGATACCTCAAACGTTACTGACATGTCTGGAATGTTTAGCAATACTGGCTTTAAAACATTAGACTTGTCTAGTTTTAATACCTCAAAAGTAACCAATATGGGTAATATGTTCAGCAATAATAAAAATTATTTGACCAAAATTATCGGTAATTTTGATACCTCTAATGTGAAAGAAATGCAATCATTATTTAATAATACCGATGTTCAAGATTTCAGCGATTTTAATATTGCTGAGTGGGATGTTGAAAATGTTACTAATTTATCAACAGCCTTTGGCAATTCTGATTATGAAAAACTCGATATTTTAAAAAATTGGAATCCCAAGAAATGTACGAATTTTAAATCAATGTTTGAAAAAGACGATAATTTACAGGCACTTGATTTATCTAATTGGACTATGAGCGCTAATAGTGATCGGTCTAGAATGCTAAATTCAGATAAAAATTTGTGGAAAATTAGTTTAGGACCAAATTCTTTATTGAATAGTACGATGAATTTGCCGATTCCTGTTGTAGGAACGAAATTCCAGGACCAGGATACTAATTACAGCGCTATTAGTACAAAATGGCAGGAAGTTGCACCTGATAGTGGGGGTACAGATCATGATCCGGTCGGAAAGTTATTCAGTACTGATGAAATAATTGCGATGTATTCGAATAGTGGTCAAGATGTTTTGACCTTTGTGTGGCAGCAAGAAGAATATCGAGAACTTAGCATGACGGTACCTGACATTGCTTATGGGACGGTCAATGCTCCCCAAGGCGTTCTAAATCGTCAAAATAAAACTAATCTCTCAATCACGAAGTACTCCTATCCAACTACGAATGTGAAATATGATTTGACAGTTTCGATGGATCATCCATTGACAACTGCCGATGGTCAAAATCAGTTGCCTGGAACTTTGATATATCGTGATGCCAACAATAGAGTGATTTCATTAGATGAATCGCCAGCGGAAATTTATGACGGGATGATCGGTAATGAGACCAAGACTTTCAATTGGGAAAATGATCAGGGGATACTCTTAAATATCACGGGGAAAAACATTGTTAGTGGAACTTATTCTACAACCTTAACTTGGACGTTGGAGAATAGTTTATAAATTCTATAAGTCTTTATTTTTGACTAACATTTTAAGTTTTAGTATATTTGTCCAATGACTCAAAACTTCAGTATATGATAGTTGAAATAGTTTTTGAGACTGTTAAAATGTAGATACAGAATTGAGGTGACTATGATGGAAATGGATCGACTTAATGAGAATACAATCAGAGTCATTCTTAGTACGGAAGATTTACAAGAACGTGGGGTAACTGTTTTAGATTTGCTTGGTAATAAAAAGCAGATTGAATCGTTCTTCTACAGTATTTTGGATGAAGTTGATAAGGATCATGTCTTTACGAATAATGAACCAGTTACGTTCCAGATAATGCCAAACAAGGAAGGTTTGGAATTATTGATTAGTAAGAGTGATGATTCTGAGGGTAAAGGTTCATTGCCATTGAGTGGGCTACAAAATTCAGTCGGTAATAATGATAATGACGATAGTTTAAATGATGATAAGTTGGGTACTGCCGAATATGACAGTGACACAGCACCATATTTGAATGACCCAGATACACCTACCAAGACGATTATTGTCGAGTTTAAAGACTTTGAAGATTACGTCCAATTGGCTAACTTATTACACTTAGAAAGTGGTATTTCTAATCTTTATGAATACGATAAGAAGTATTATTTACAACTTATCTTGTTCACAGATGAGATGCACGAAATGACTTATAGCGATGTTTTAGCATTACTGAGCGAATACAGCTTTAAGACAAAGGTCACAGCTGCTGTATTGTCTGAGTATGGTAAAGAGATTATGTCAAAGACTGCTTTGGAATTAACAAGATATTACTTTGATAAATAGATAAAATTAACCCATCAATACAATTGGGATTGATGAGTTATTTTTTTTGCGTAATTTTTTCTGAGGTGATAAAAATGTATGCTGCTTTAGACGATAAAGGAAGATTAATTTACGCTAAACAAGCTCGATTGACCCAAAGCTATCTTTGCTGTCACTGTGCACAAAAAGTCAAATTAATTAAGACGGCTAAAAAGTCTTATTTCAAGCATCAAAGTAAGCGTCACAACGAAATTAACGAACGAGCAGTACACTTTAAGGGCAAAGCAATTATTCATCGTGAGTTGACTAAATTAGGCTTTGAACAGATTTTAGATGAAGTCTATTTGCCGATTATTAAGCAGCCTCCAGATCTTTTCTTGAATCAAAAAATAGCATTCGAATATCAATGTGCAAAATTAGATTTGCCTACGTTTGAAAAACGGGTTCAAGGTTATCGAAGTTTAGGCATCAAGAGTATTTGGATTTTAGGACAAGCTTATTTGAATCGCCGTTTGAAACGAGAGCATTTAAAATTCATCAGCTATAATCAAAAATTAGGTTATCATTTGGTGATGCTAGATGCACAAAAGGAATTGTTGCTCATTTTTTATAATATTTCATTTGTCGGTCCCTTCAATAAAATTTATTTTCAAAAGCGAATTTTGTCTGCAAATGATTGGCAAAAGTTTGTGAAAAGCGATTTCCAATTAAAGACGAATTGTCTACAAAGGGTGGATGAAAGAGTGCTGGAAAGAATACGTCGAAAAAATGATCCTGAATCACAGAAAGTAAAATTGCAATTTTATCAAAGACATAAAATACCAGTCGAAACGTATTTATTGAACCAGACATTTTGTATGACAGCACCAATTTATCGATTTCCAGCGTGGCAAAGGTCATGTGGACAAAAGAATATCTTGTTGCGACAGCCACTGCTAGACAAAAAATAGGTGATTTCAAGTTTAATCCTTGAAGTCACCTATTTTATCGGTGTTGCTTATTCGATTGGTTGATTCGCTTAGTTCTTATATTATCCTCAATTACATCCTCATGTAAAAGTTCATAAATTGTTATCTTCTGAATTTATCCAGACTAATCACTGTACTAGAATCGACATAACCGTCATCTGTTTGTGGAAGTTCTCGTTCCAGCAAAGCATTGACGTTTGAAGAAATCTCTTCTTGGGAGTTGATTTCTCCAAAATCATTAATCATGATTCCGGTTTTTTCCTCATTCTCACAGTCAAAGACGACTGCAGTTGGAGCCTTTTTAATATTCATTTCCATTGACAACTGTTGGTCTCGTTTAAGACCTTGAATGACGCATTGGCTGTCTTTATCAGCCATGATGGCCTTGTAATCAAGTCCGCTATTGTTAATTGCAGTCCTGATAGTGGTATCATCAAAGGGATTGTTTAGAACATTTACTTGTTCTTGAAGATCCATCAAAAAGTTACGTGCCTTTTTGTTTCCTTGGCAGGAAGCAGCTTTATAAAGTTTTGCTGCTTCAACAACTTCGTGAGTTGCTTTGTTACGTGTCTTGGTATCGGAAATCTTGCAGCCCTTAAGGTGCATGTAGCCATTGATAGTTGCCATGTTATAGTTAGTTACGAAATGATATTGTGTCTCGATGTCATGTTTTCTAGTGAAGTCGATTATAGCCTGTTCCACTCTTAAACAATATGAACATAGGGGATTAATATATAAAAATACTTCCCACATTATGATTCCCTCCATATCTCTATTGCAATGTCATTCTACCAACATTCAGTAAAAAGGTAAAATTTTAAACTCACGTACATTATATTCACAATTGGGTGAATCTTTCACAAATATACGATATATTTAATAAGTAAAGAGAGGTTAATATGTCAGAAATTAAATGGAATGAATTTTTGATACCATATTCACAGGCAGTTGATGAGTTGAAAATCAAATTTAGAAACCTGCGTAAAGAGTTTTTAGAAAAAAATGAACATTCGCCAATTGAATTTGTGACTGGACGTGTTAAAACAGTTGATAGTATCAAAGAAAAAATGCGTCGTCGCTTCATCACAGAAGAACTTTTGAAACAAGATATGCAAGACATTGCTGGAATTAGAATTCAGTGCCAATTTGTAGAAGATATCTATGATGTTGCTAAGCTCTTACATATTAGAGAAGATATGAAAGTGATTGAAGAGCGTGATTATATCGCTAACAGTAAACCTAGTGGGTATCGCTCATATCACGTAGTTATTGAGTATCCAATTCAAACAGCGAATGGTCAAATCAACATTCTCGCAGAAATTCAAATTAGAACGCTAGCCATGAATTTTTGGTCAACGATTGAACATTCTCTCAACTACAAATACAAGGGTGATTTCCCTGAAGAGATCAATGAAAGATTGAAGCGTGCCGCTGAAGCCTCCTTTATGCTCGATGAGGAAATGTCTAAAATTCGAGAAGAGATTCAGGATGCACAACAATACTTTACCGATCGAAAACGAGATTTAAATAACTCCACGGAGCACAGAAAATAATGAAATTTTGGATTAATAATAATAATAAAGAACAGTCTGTCGTTGCAGCCAATAAATTACGCGGACAATTGTTAGATGCGGGCTTAGTTTTAGATCGACGCGATCCCAAGCTTGTCATCAGTGTTGGCGGAGATGGTACCTTACTAAGTACTTTTCATGCATACGCTGCTCGATTAGACAAAGTGAAATTTTTAGCACTGCACACCGGACATTTAGGGTTTTACTCTGATTGGACGGATACTGAGATTGATGATTTAGCACAACGGATTATCAAATGTCAGGATAATATTCCTTCGACAAGTTATCCACTTTTGGATGTTACAGTCGAAAATAAAGAAGGAGCCGCTTTTCATGGGATTGCTATCAATGAAACAGTGGTTAGAAGACTATCTTCTTTGACTATGAAATCGCGAATCGACTTGGATGAAGAATTTTTTGAGAGTTTTCGGGGGGATGGACTCTGTTTTTCAACCCCAACTGGATCAACGGCTTATTCTAAGTCAGTCGGTGGAGCTTTGATTCATCCTAAAATCAGCGTTTTTCAGATGATTGAAATTGCTTCGATCAACAATCGAGTTTATCGGACGATATCGTCGCCAATCATTATTCCGCATAATCAACAAGTTGACTTATATCCGCAAATTGCTGACGACTATGTTATCAGTTGTGACGGAATTACTACTAAGCTGAAGAATGTCAAAAAGATAACTATTAAGCTCAACTATCAAAGAGCCCAGTTTGCCCAATATCGTCATCGTCATTTCTGGACTAGAGTAGAGACGGCTTTCTTAGGACAAGATGAGAAGAAGTAATCGCTTCTTAAAGTTCACAATTGGTAAAAATGACAAACCAGTAATTCGAAAATTTTTAGTTCAACACAAGTTTTCCTCTAGTCAGTTACACAATTTAAAAAATAAAGGTGGACTAATTTTTGTCAATCATAAAAAACGTCACTTCAATTTCAAAATGAAACCAGGCGATGAGTTATTAGTCGTTTTGAATGCGGAAGAACCATCGGATTTGATTAAACCGATGAAGGGAAAAATTGATGTTATTTATGAAGATAATTATTTATTAGTTGTGAACAAACCACCCGGGATTGCTAGTTTACCAGCTAAAGCTAAAGATACCCAAACGATGGCTAATTTAGTTAAGGCTTATTTAATTGACAAAAATGAGAATAGTTCGATTCATTTGGTAACGCGCCTAGATCGAGATACATCGGGATTGATGGTTTTTGCTAAAACTTCTTATGCTCATTCATTGTTGGATCAAATTCTCCACACCGAGAATTTTCAAAAATATTATTTAGCACTAGTATACGGACAAGTTCAACCTCCTAATGGTCTGGTGGACTTGCCAATTGGGATTGATTCTAAAGCTTTTTATATGCGAACGATCGATCATTCTAAAGGAAAAGAATCAAAGACGCTTTATAAGACCATTGAAAATTATCCACAGGCTAGTTTATTGAAATTGAAATTGCTGACAGGACGGACTCATCAAATCAGAGTTCATTTAACTGCCATTGGTCATCCCATCATTGGTGATGATATGTATAGTAAAGTCCGCGATTCAAGAATCAATCGACAAGCCTTGCATTGCTACCGATTAAATATTGTTCACCCTGTTACGAAAGTATTATTAAAATTAAAGGCACCATTGCCAAAAGATATGGTAATGTTAAAGGGTGTGCTAAGGGGTGAGAAGAATGGACGAAAATGAAAAAAGACTCCAAGATAGATTTACCCAATTAAAGGGCTATCTTGATAGTGGTGATAAAAAAAGGTTCCGAAAAACTTATTTGGATATGCATTTTTATGATCAGAGTACTTTTTACCTCACATTGAATAAGGCTGAAAGAGAAGCTCTTTATGGAATTCTTGAACCTGATGAAATGGGCGATATGTTCGACACGATTGAAGACGATAATCCTCAAATTCCAGCATTATTAAAGGAAATGGATTTGGAATATGCTTCTAAGATGTTGAACGATATGTACGATGATAATGCCGCCGATGTTTTGGAGCATTTAGAAAAAGTCGATGTTGATCGGTTTTTAGAACAAATGCCAAAAAATGATGCAAATAATCTTCGTGGCTTGTTGCATTATGATACGGAAACAGCCGGTGGTATCATGACGACTGATTACGTTGAATTTCATGAAGAAGAAACTGCTCAAGAAGCTATTCGAGCACTGAAAAAATTTGCTAAAACAGCTGAAACGATTTATTACTTATACGTATTGGACCACCACGACGATTTAGTTGGGGTGATGTCTTTACGTGATTTGATTTTGCTTGATGATAATGACACATTGGGTGAAAAAATGAATAGCGATATTATTACGGTCAACGTTGATGCTGAACAAGCTGAAGTTGCACAAGTATTTAGAGATTATGAATTCTTGGCCGTACCGGTCGTCGACCATTCTAATAAATTAGTTGGTATCGTCACTGTTGATGATGTTATTGAAGTTATCGATGACGAGGCTCAGCAAGATTACTCCGGTTTGGCTGGTGTTAGTATGGATGAAGCCAATAATGACGGGCCTTTAAAGGCTGCTTCTAAGCGTTTGCCTTGGCTGATTACTTTGTTGTTGCTTAGTATGATTACGGCGACTTTAATCAACCATTACGAAAATCTTTTAGCTGAAGCGAGTATCTTAGCAGTCTTTATTTCGACGATTACTGGTACAGCTGGTAATGCGGGGACGCAAAGCTTGGCTGTGGCGGTTAGACGTCTAGCTGTTGAAGAAATAGATCGTCATGAATTCTTGAAGCTTTTAGTTAAAGAGTTCATCACCGGATTCGTAACTGGTTTGGTGACAGGAATAGCAGTCTTTTTACTTGTCGGAATTTGGAAACACAATTTCATCTTAGGAATGGTTATCGGAATGGCAATGTGTGCTGCGATTACAGTAGCTAACTTAGCCGGAAGTTTCATCCCTATGTTGATGTCTAGTTTCGGATTTGATCCAGCTGTAGCCAGTGGTCCTTTTATCTCAACTTTGAGTGATTTGACCAGTGTTTTGATTTACTTCAGTATTGCAGGTAGTTTCTTACAGTACTTTGTCAAGGTTTGAAAAGTTAATATATTTGAAAAATTAAGATAAATAGCTCCTGGTAATTGTACTTTAATTACCAGGAGCTATTTATTTTGGATGTTATATTCCCCGTTTAGGAGAAAATAGTTATGTCCTTAAACTCTTTTATTTCTAATTAATCATTCTAATCGTTGATTCCAGCGATGATTTTAGTACCGTGCAATTCTTTAACACCTAATTTTTCAGCGATTTCATCGCAATTTTGATGGTTAATGCCACCACCAGGAAGAATTGTGATTTTGCCATCGGCATAATCGATGTACTTTTTAATATTGTCTAAGGTTTGGTCGATAGGAGTAGTTAGTGGTCCACCGTGAGTCAGGATGCGCTCTACATCGTGATCGATCAGCCAGTCGATAGCATCTTTTTTATTGTCTTCTGCTAAGAAATCAAAAGCCATATGGAAGACTACTTGCATTCCAGATGAAGCAGCAATCAATTGTTCCATTGCATCAGTGTCTAATTCTCCGTCCTTAGTTAATGCACCAAAGCAGACGCCGTCGACGCCTAATTTTTGAGCTTGGAACAAGTCAGCTTCCATCATTTTAATTTCCAAATCATTGTAGACGAAATCTCCTCCACGAGGACGAATCATTTCTACTATGGGAATGGATTTTTCTTGAAGGTATTTGGTAGTCTCTTGGAGAACTCCAAAACTTGGGGATGTTCCACCGACGGCTAGATTATCGTTTAATTCAATTCGATTGGCACCCTTTAAAACAGCAGTAGGGACCTTTGTGAAATTTTCTAATGCAACTTCCTTATAAATAATAATCAACCTCTCTTTATTCGTTGTGACTATATTCTAACAATTATTACAAAAAAAAGAACGTCAGACGACGTTCTTTACGATTATAGAATTGCTTTGAAACCAAAGTAAGCAATTACAATGATGGCCAAGATAATTCTGTACCAACCAAAAGCCTTAAAGTCATTACGTTTGATGTAATCCAATAAGAATTTGATTGAAGCGTAGGCAACGATAAATGAAACTAACGTACCGACAATTAAAATTATCGTTTGATCACCTGTGAAGGAATGACCATTTTTAAAGTATTTAAAAATCTTCAAAAGACTGGCACCAAACATTGTTGGAATGGCTAAGAAGAATGAGAACTCAGTTGCAACGAATCTAGAAGTACCAACTGTCATACCACCTAAAATAGTTGCACCGGAACGTGAAGTACCGGGAATCAATGAGAGAACTTGGAAAAGTCCAATCTGCAAGGCAGTTTTATAAGAAAGACTATCTAAATCAGCTACTTGAGGTTGCTTGTCTTTAAGCCAGTTTTCAACAACGATGAACAAAATACCATAAATCAAAAGTGTGGCTGAAATGACTTGCCAACTAGTTAAGTGAGCATCCATCCAATCGTTTAGTGGCAATCCGAAGATTACTGAAGGCAAGATGGCAACGATGACCTTGAACCAAATATTCCAAGTTTGATTTTTCTCAACGTGATTTTTCTTGGGTGAGAAAGGATTCAACTTGTGGAAGTAAATCAAGATAACCGCTAAGATTGCACCAAATTGAATAACTACCATGAACATGTTGATAAAAGCGGTGGATTCATTTAATTTAACGAATTCGTCAGCTAAGTATAAATGTCCAGTTGAACTGATAGGTAGAAATTCAGTGAAACCTTCAATGATACCAAGGATGATGGTTTTTATAATTTCAATGAACATAATAAATAATTATTCTGATATACAAGATGTGAGTAAATGTCATAAAGGCACTTAAGAAAGATTGTATATTTCCCTTCTACATTTCATTTTCTAAAATCGTAATTGGTCAATGAATGAAAAACGATTCTTAGTATTTAATAACAAGCACCTCACATTGATTTATATGCTAGCTAAAAAATTGACCAAATTTAGATTAAGACTAGAACTAGATAAAGTGTACACAAACGCACTCAGGAATGGAAATATTTTTTTTCAAATCAGTCAAATTTCCCTTTTGGGCATTGCGTTTAAAGATTGAGATATTGTCAGAATCTTGGTTAGCCACAACAAGGTAATTTTCACTTGGGTCGAGTTCAAAATCACGTGGACCATTGCCATTAGCTGAAGTAGTATTGAGTTTCTTGAGACGATCGCCATCTGCACTAACTGAAAATGTTGCGATCGTATCGGCGCCACGAGTTGAAACATAAAGGAATTTACCATCTTTACTGATACGGATAGCAGCGGTGGTATTCTTTTGTTCATCTTTAGCAGCTTCTACTTCATCAACTAAGGTCAATCCAGCTGTTTCTTTATTGTATTCCATCACTAATACTTTAGATGATAACTCACAGGCCACATAAACATAAGGCTTAGTAGGATTGAAGACTAAATGTCTAGGAGCATAGCCGCTTGGAGCAACATAATTATTCATTAATTTAGGTTGTTTAGGATTTTCGAGGTCATAAATATAAATCCTGTCTGCACCGTAATCACAAATAATCAATTTGCCATCTGGTGTCAAGGCACTATAGTGAGGTTTTGATTGGTCTTGCTCAGTACGTGGACCATGGCCTTCGAAATTTAATTCGGAGTAGTGTTCAATTTTGCCATCTTCTGTCAGATGGTCAATCTTAACTTTGCTCAAATGGAAATAGGCACTGAAAATCAAATTGCGACTGGCATCAAATTTTACATATGATGGGGAAGTTTCTTCTGAAAAATCTTCATCCAATAATTTTGGTGAATCTTCGGAAATATCATAAATGACGATTCCACCTTTGTCGCCTTTTTTGGCTAAGGCAATCAACTTCATATCGTTAGTAACGTCAATATATGTGGGACTATTGAGTTCTAGTAGAACTTTAGGTGTTGTCAATTCGCCGTTTTCAGAATTGAATTGTGCTTGATAAACACCTTTGCCGGTATTGGTATAACCACTTAAAAGAACGTTTTCAATCATTAATAATTCCTCCAAATAATGTATAGTATTATAATATACAGTATAATCTTACTAGAATATTTTTGGGGAGTAATTCATGAAAGAAACACCAGAAAGAAAGAAAAGTTGGTTTTACAAATGGTTTCTGAATAACCAATTGACGGTGATTCTGATTAATATTTTCCTAGTTTTTTTGATAATTTACTTATTTTCAAAAATAAAATTTGTCTTTGAACCAATAAGCCAAATTCTGGGGATTACGATGCCACCAGTGATTTTAGCGCTGGTGTTATATTATTTGATTAATCCGTTAATTAATTTATTAGAAAAAAGGTTTCATATTAATCGGATAGTTTCGATTACCTTCGTTTTCATAATTATTTTGGCATTATTGATTTGGGGCGTTATGTCGCTGATTCCTTTTGTTCAAAGCCAAGTTGCTTCGTTAGTTCAAAATTGGCCACAGTATTGGGATTCTTTGAATAAGAGTTTGCAGAATTTATTTTCTGATCCTAAGCTTCATATTGTTCAGAAGAGATTAGCTGATACGAATACCAGCATAACGAAGAGTTTTGAGAAATCAATGGACCAGATTTTGCCACAGACCGTCAATAATATCAGTTCAGCTGTTGGCGTGTTGACCAATGTGGTAGTAGTTATCTTAACGGCGCCATTTATTTTGTTCTTTATGTTAAAGGATAATAATAAATTTAAAGAGTCAGTGATTCGTTTTGTTCCAAACCGTGTGAAAAAATCAGTTGGCGATATGTTATCTGAAATCAGCAAAGCTTTGAGTTCATATATCACAGGTCAATTGACGGTTGCCTTTTGGGTTGCTGTGATGTTTTTCATTGGCTACCTGATTATTGGTCAAAGATACGCTTTGATTTTGGGTATCGTAGCTGGGATTCTTAATTTGATTCCTTATATCGGTTCGACTTTAGCTTTAATACCATCGCTTGTGATTGCTGCATTTATTGCACCATCAATGGTCTTAAAGGTCGTCATTGTCTTTATTGTTGAACAAACAGTTGAAACACGTGTTGTTTCGCCAATTGTTGTTGGAAACAAAATGCAAATGCATCCTGTTACGACAATCCTAGTACTGTTAGTTTCAGCAGGGATGTATGGTTTGATTGGCATGATTGCCGGAATTCCAATCTTTGCTATCTTGAAAATTATTTGTACGAGATTCTTTAATTGGTTCAAACGAAACTCAAGTTGGTATCAAGATGAGCCATTAATAGAGGATAAAAAAACTGAATCAGAGGATTCAGATGATGATAGTTCCAAAAAAATTCACAAATAATTCATATTTGTGTTGTCTAGACCGGGCATATCGTATATAATGTTCTTTGAGTTTTGTATTTGCTTGTTTTTCTCAGGAGAAATTTTGACAAAAGCAGGTAAATGAGAGGCTATACTAGCGCATGTCCTTGCTGTGGTTTTCACCGAGGGTATGCGCTTTTTTGGTAAAAAGGAGACTAAATTTAAATAATGACAAATCATATTGCACTTTACGAACCATTGATGCCAGCAAACACAGGTAATATTGCTAGAACTTGTGCTGGTACCAACACTAAATTACACCTCATCCGTCCATTAGGATTCAGTACTGATGATGCTCATATGAAAAGAGCTGGCTTAGATTATTGGGATAAGGTCGATATTACTTATCATGATGATTTAGATGACTTTTTGAATTCTATTCCTGATGATAAATATCTTTATTTAATCACTAAGTTTTCAAATAAAGTTTACAGTGATCAAGATTTCACTGATACTTCAGCTGATCACTATTTCTTATTTGGTAAAGAAACAACAGGTTTGCCAGAAGATTTTATGCGTCAAAATCCTGAGAAATGTCTTCGTATTCCAATGAGTGATAATATTCGAGCTTTGAACTTATCTAACAGTGTTGCTTTAGTTATATATGAAGCTGTTCGTCAACAAAAGTTTGCAGGCTTAGAATTAAGTCACCATTATCAACATGATAAATTAGATTAGGGGGAAAGATTAGATTATGAAAATTAATAAAGGTGAAGTTACTGTTCAGTCGTTTCATTATGATGCAGAAGCACCGACAGCCGATGCAAAAACAAATTTGAATATCAATATTGAACATCCTGGATTCAAAAACGAGGATGGAACGCCAATGAATGAAGATGAAGGTCTGATTTTACAAATCGTGGTTCCATTTGAAATTCACATTGAAGATGCACCATTCAAGGTGTCGGGACTTATTGGACAAGTTGTTCAGCCAGTTGATTTTCATGGTGAAATCAAAGATCTCGATTCTAAACAGGTTAGACAATTATCACGTTCAGTAGTGGAATATATTGAAACGTTGGTTTATCAAGTTACTAGCGTTACGTTGAATCATGGCGTTTCATTGAACTTTAATGAAAATTCAGAGATTAAGCCCAATGACGCTATGAATGATTTGAAGAATGAAGATAAATAAACAGTCCAGCTGGGCTGTTTTTTTTAGGTCTTAAAAAAGGTATAATTTTAGATGATGACTTTTAAAATCGTGTGAGGTACTTATGGTAAGAAAAAAGGCAAGTTCAAAGCCTAGAAAGAGAAAAAAGACTGTTGATAATTCACGCTTGATTAAATCTTTAATCAGTCTAGTATGGATAATTTTGTCAGTTTTAGGCCTGTTCAAATTTGGACTGGTTGGAAAAACCTTTGATAATCTTTATCGAATTCTAGTTGGTGACAGTTATCAAGCATTATTGATTATTAGCATTTTTATTGGGGCAGTAGTGATTGCAACGGGTCGAATACCCGTTATGACGCCGAAGAGAAATTTCGGATTTTTATTTGTATATTTAGGAACTTTAATTATTTTACATGGCATTTTCTTCTCAAATATGTCGCTTTATCATAACTATAATTTAGTGACTTGGAATACATTGGCTGCTGACATAACGCAAGTCTCAGTTAATGACACTGTCGGTGGAGGTATGATAGGCTCATACTTGTTCAGTATTTTTATGCCGATGTTTTCAACTGTGGGGACTTATTTTGTCACGGCAATATTGATTTTTATAGGAATATTGATGTTGTGCAATGTGACGATGAAACAGGTATCAATCGTTACAACGGATGTTTTAGTTTATTTCAAACATTTGTTCATCAAAATAAAAGATGCTTTGAGTGGAAAATATAACGATTATGTTGATCAAAAAGCAACTGATAACAAACCGAAGACGGCTAATAAAGCAGCTAAAGAAGATACAGTGGATCGTGACGATGATAAGTTTGCCGATGGAATCAATAGTTTTACTAAAAAAGAGCCAGATTCTGAACCGTTTGAAATTGAACAACCAACAATGAAAAAGGCATCGAAGGAAATGTCTGAACCTAATTCTGATAAAGCTCAAGTGGTTTCCAAACCTTATGGTATCGATGGGACTAAAGATAAGGACTTACCAGACCCAGTCAGTGCTAAAAAGGGCGATACAAATGTTAGTGATGAAGGGTATCAATTGCCTGGAGTGGACTTGTTAAAAGAAGTTCCTCAGACTGACCAAACATCAGAAGTACATTTGATTGAGGAAAATAAAGATAAATTACGTGAGACATTCAAGAGTTTTGGCGTTGACGTTGATGTTAAAAAAGCTAGTCTTGGACCAACCATCACAAAATATGAAGTTCAACCAGCTGTCGGTGTTAAAGTCAGCAAGATTGTTAACTTGGCCGATGATTTAGCACTAGCTTTAGCAGCCAAAGATATTAGAATCGAGGCGCCAATACCTGGTAAGCCATTCGTTGGTATTGAAGTGCCTAATAAGACTATTTCGACTGTTTCATTCAAAGATATTACTGAGAATCAAAAGGATAAGACTCATCCGTTGATTGTTCCATTAGGAAAAGATGTTTCAGGTAACATTATTGAAGCAAATATTACTAAAATGCCGCATTTATTAATTGCTGGTTCAACTGGTAGTGGTAAATCTGTAGCTATTAATACGATTATTACCGGTATTTTAATGAAAGCTAAGCCAAATGATGTCAAATTAATTTTGATTGATCCAAAAATGGTGGAATTAAATGTCTATAATGGCATTCCGCAATTGTTGATTCCAGTTGTAACTGATGCAAGACGTGCTGCTGGAGCTTTACAAAAGGCGGTTAAAGAAATGGAACGGCGTTACAAGCTCTTTGCCGATACCAGTCACCGTAATATCACTGAATACAACGCCGATGTAGATAAATTCAATAAAACAGCTAGCGATGAAGAAAAAATGGAACGTTTGCCTTATATCGTCGTTATAGTCGATGAATTATCTGATTTAATGATGGTTGCTGGGCATGAAGTTGAAGCAGCTATCGTTCGATTGGCTCAAATGGCGCGTGCTGCTGGTTTGCATATTATTATTGCAACGCAGCGTCCATCTGTTGATGTTATTACTGGATTGATCAAAGCCAATATTCCATCAAGAATGGCCTTTGCTGTTTCTAGTGGGGTCGATTCAAGAACAATTCTTGACTCAGTTGGTGCAGAGAAGCTCTTAGGGCGAGGCGATATGCTATTTCAACCGATTGGAAAGAGTAAGCCAGTTCGCTTGCAGGGAGCTTATATTTCGGAATCTGAAGTAGAAAATGTCGTTAACTTTATTACAAATCAACAGACGGCAGAATATGATGAAGATATGATTCCAACTGATGTTGATGAATCGGGCACAGGTGATGGTGAAAAACCTGAAGATGAATATTGGGATGATGCTGTCGACATGATAGTTGATAAGCAATCAGCCAGTGTTTCGATGCTTCAAAGAAGATTCAGTATTGGCTACAATCGAGCCGCTAGAATGGTCGATGAAATGGAGAATAAGGGCATTGTTGGTGCTTCAGAGGGAAGTAAACCCCGCAAAGTCTTAATCACTCCCGAACAACTTGAAACAATAAAGAAAAATCAGGTGAAAAATTGAGAAAAACATTAGCAAAAAATATTTTCTTGAATATTAATCCAATAAAAAAATTCCGAACCATTAAGATTCAGATGGACTTCTTACGTCCATTAAACAAAGATGAAACCACTAGCCGACGCTTATTGGCTAATGTTATGTCTAATTCAACGGCAGATTATCCCAGTTTTAAAGCGATAAATGACCGTGAAATGGAACTTTATGGTTCAGAAATCAACGTCTTTACGCGCAATCTTCTAAACTTCAACGATTTAGCATTTAGCGTAGAGTTTGCTGATCCTAACTTTTTAATAGATGGACAAAAGCAGATTAAGGATAATCTTGATTTACTTGGTGAAATTATTTTTAAGCCCAATTTAGATGGAAATAAGTTCAATCAGACTGCCTTTGAGACAGAGAAAAGAAACTTAATGTCCAATTTAATTTCGGTCCAAGATAATCAAGACCTTGTTAGTACCTTGGGATTAGCTAAGCTAATCTATCAAAATAATCCTAACCGTCAAATTCCAATTTTTGGAAGTATTGAGCAACTAAAAGATTTAACAAATGAAAAGTTATTGGAAACTTATCAAGATGTTGTCAAAAACGATACGATTGTGATCAATGTCGTCGGAAATGTTAATGAAGATGAGTTTCTTCAAGAAATAATGGCTAGTGATTTTTATCAACAAATGACAAATGATCGAAATGACTTACAAATTGAATTTGAGAAATTCACGGAATTAGTTAAACATCCTTTGAAACAAATTGATCATAAACATTTAAACCAAAGTCGAATTGCCCTAGCTTATTCGACTGAAAATATCAATAAAAAATTTAACCGATTGGCTCCACAAGTTATGAACTTGATTTTAGGAGGAGACGACCAATCGCAACTATTTCAACAAGTCAGAGAAAAGAATAGTTTAGCTTATTCAGTTTCTAGCGTTTATCAACCAATCAGTCACTTAGTGATGATTCAAGCAGGTCTTGATTCTGCTTCAATTGATAAGGCTTTGGACTTGATCAATCAACAAATTGATTACATCAAGCGTGGCGATTTCACTGATAATCAAGTTAGCCATGCTCAAAAAGTTATGTTAACTAGACGAAAGATTTCAACTGATTCGATTCACTATTACATTATGAGAAGCATTTGGGAAACAGTTTATCCAAAGACTTTACTAACTGATGAACAATTTCAAAATGATTTGGATAATTTGGATCGAGAACATATTGCAAATGCAGCTCAAAATCTGCATGCAATTGCGCAATATCAGTTGATTGGAGATTAGTATGACGGAAAAATTAGAGAAACAAACAAAAAAATTGGCCAATGGTTTGCAAATAAGCGTCGTACCAATGCCAGGCTTTAACCAAGTTTATGGATTGGCGATGGCTAATTTTGGATCAGTTGACACTCAGACGCAAAAGGGCGCTTTGCCAGCCGGGATAGCTCATTTTATTGAGCATAAGCTGTTTGCCAAGCCAAATTATGATGTATCTGAAAAATTCGCTCAATATGGGGCTAACTCAAATGCTTATACCAGTTACACTAAGACGGCTTATTTATTTCAAACTTTAGAGAATCCTTATGATAATTTGCGTATCCTTTTGGACTTGGTTCAAAATCCTTATTTCACTGATGCAAACGTGGCTTCAGAACGAGGAATTATTGATCAAGAAATTCAAATGTATCTTGATATGCCAGAGTGGGTCTTGGAACAACGAATTTTAGGAAAACTCTATCCAAATGACCCTATTGCTCAAGATATAGCTGGTTCCAGTGCATCTTTAAAACAAATCAATCGAACTAACTTGTCAGAGACTTATCTTCAAAATTATCGTCCAGATAATATGGATTTAGTTTTAGTTGGCGATGTTGATTTTGAAAAAATTGAAAATATTGTTGAATCATCTGACTTTCATACCGTAGATGCACCTTTGAAAAAAATTCAAGGAAAATTTGCTCCAATTGCTCAAGGCGGACAGGAGACAATGGATATCAGTCAGGCTCGAAGTTCATTTGGAATTAGAATCGATACTGAAATGTCTGGATATGATTTAGTTAAAAAGCAGTTTGAATTGAACATGATTATGGAAACCTTAATCGGTGAATCTTCTAAAAATTATCAAGAAATGAGCCGACTTAATTTAATTGATGATAGTTTTTCTTATAATGTTGTTGCAGAAAACAACTATTGTTTTATCATTGTTAGTGGGTCAACAAATAATCCTGAGCAATTTCAAGAATATTTACGCAATCATCTATCTTACGAGGTCTTAAAAGAAGTCTTAAGCGACGCAAAATTTGAAAGAATCAAACGTGATGCAATCGGTTCTTATCTTTTTGCACAAAATTCACCAGATGCAATTGCCAATCAAATGGCAGAATTGTATTTTTATGATGTCGATTATTTGCAACTTATCCATATGATTGATTCGATAAGTAAGGATGATGTGCTAGAAATATCTGCGAAATTTCTAAAAGATGATAATTGTACCTATTACAATCTTTTACCAAATAGGAAGTAAATTATGTATGCATTGGTTATGGGTAGTTCTGGCGATATAGGGACTAGCAGTGCAAAGAAACTGGCTAAAAATGGCTGGTCTCTTTATCTGCATTACAATCGCAATAAAGAACGAATTGAAAAGTTACGCACAGAGCTTGTCGATAAGTATCCGCAACAAGATTTCATTCCCATTAAATTTGATATGACGCATGATGCTGTCTCAGATTTAACGAAACAAATCTTTGGGTTAGATGCGATTGTGTTTGCACAAGGCAATACTTACTACAAGTTATTAGTTGATATTTCAGAAGAGGAAATTGATTCTCTTTGGAATATTCATGTGAAATTACCAATTCTTATTCTGAAACAATTGCAGGATAAGCTTGCAAAGACGCATCATGGTCGAGTGGTTTTCATTGGATCCATTTATGGAAAGATTGGTTCAGCAATGGAAGTCGTTTATAGCACGGTGAAGGGTGCAATGTCATCTTTTGCGGATGCTTATGCTAAAGAAGTTGCTTCATTAGGTATTTCTGTCAATGTTGTTGCACCAGGTGCGGTGAATACCAAGATGAATACACAAGAGTTTTCACAAGAGGATTTGGAAAGCGTCAAAGATGAGATACCAGCTGACAGGTTGGCAAATCCAGATGAAATAGCTGATTTAGTCAGTTATTTAGTCAATATCAAGTCGAATTATCTGACTGGACAAACGATATATTTTGCTGGTGGCTGGTTGTTATAAGGTCGCTAGTAGTTGGATAATAATATATGTTATACTTAGAAAAATTAGTTAATCGGTGGTAAATAATGGACGAAATTGGCCAAAAGTTAAGAAATGCCCGTATTAAAAAGGGCTACACAATTGATGATTTACAACAAATCACAAAAATTCAAAAAAGATATTTAATTGCTATTGAAGAGGGTCAATTTGATCATCTTCCTGGTGACTTTTACGTTAGAGCTTTTATCAAACAATATTCTGATGCAGTTGGGATAAATAGCGATGACTTGTTGGATGAATATAAGGCTGAGATACCTAATTCTCAACCAAAGCAAGAAGCACAACCAACAGAAACAAAAACTCGAACAATCAAAGAAGAATCCAATTCATTTTTCTCCAATTTGAGTAATTATATTCCTCAAATCGTTGTTGGAATAATTATAATTGTAATTATTGCTGTGATTGCTTTTGGAATGGTACACCGTAGTCAAAACGAATCAAGTGTCTCAATTCCTAAGGATAATACAACGCAAACAACTAAAAAGAAGAGCAGCAGCAGTAAAAAAACAACAGCTAAAAAAGATACTAAGAAAAAGTCTAAGACAACTAAAAAGTCAACTTCAGCAAGTGTTGAAGAATCAAGTACCTCTGGAACATTCACAGTTAAGAACGTTCCTTCAGATGGCTTGAAAGTAGTTGTCGAAGGTAGTGGTGGTCAAGCTTGGATTCAATTTGATGAAGGCTCAGACACGACTTGGCAACAAGCATTGAGTTCTGGCGATAAGAAATCAACGACTGTACCAAGCGATACTTCAACTTTCTCGATTCAAACAGGTAACGTCAACAATACGAAAGTTACTATTGATGGAAAAGCTGTTGATTTATCAAAATCTCAAAGTGGCAGTTCAATCGTTAAAACTTTGACATTTAATATTGAAAAATAAAATAATGGTGTCTAATCTTATATGAGTAGACACCATTATTTTGTTAAAAATCTTGGAGGATATCTGATGGTTTGGAATGTACCTAATAAATTAACCATGTTTCGCATTATTTTAATACCAGTATTTATTATTTTATTGGCATTCGGTTGGAGTGATTGGGGCGATATTTATGTTGCTAACGATTTGATTCCAATGAATCACGTTATTGCAACAGTAGTTTTCATTGTAGCTTCATTAACAGATTTACTTGATGGTAAAATTGCTCGTAAATATAATTTAGTTTCTAATTTTGGTAAGTTTGCTGATACTTTAGCTGACAAGATGTTAGTTATGACAGCATTTATCTTTTTAGTTAGCTTTAACATGGCTCCAGCATGGGTAGTCGCAATTATTGTCTGCCGTGAATTGGCCGTTACCGGATTGAGAACGATTGTTTTGGAATTTGGTGGCAAAGTTATGGCAGCACAAATGCCTGGAAAAATTAAAACAACTACACAAATGTTAGCAATTATTTTCTTATTGCTACACGATATTTTCTTCTCCGCTATTGGTATTCCTATTGGAGAAATATTCTTATACATCTGTTTGATCTTTACGATTTATTCAGGTGCTGATTACTTTATTCAAAGTAAAGATGTTTTCAAATCTTAATACGTAATTTGGAAAGTGAGAACAATGAATAGCAAAGTAACTGAAATTTTAAAGAGAATTGAATCGACTGATTTTGAATCTGGCTTGCCTAAGGAATATGAAGATATTCCTCAACAAGTGGTGGAATCATTAAAAAGCAATGGTTTAAAAATTACTGCTGCTGAAAGTTTAACGGCAGGATTATTTCAAGCAACTTTGGCATCTGTTCCAGGAGCCTCAAATGTTTTTGATGGAGGATTCGTTACCTATGCTGATTCTGTTAAGGTTCAGTTATTAGGGATGGATGAAGACTTGATTAAAAAAAATACTGTCGTCAGTGGTCCTGTTGCACAAGCTATGGCCGAATTATCAGCTAAAAAGTTGCAAGCTGATATTGGCGTAGGCTTTACAGGTGTAGCTGGTCCTGATCCTTTAGAAGGCAATCCGGTCGGAACCGTCTTTATCGGTGTTAATAATAGTCAAAAGAACCAAACAATAGTTAAAGAATTTCACTTTTCTGGAACACGTCAGGCGATTCGTTTGCAAGCAATGCTTTGTGGATTTGCTCTCGTTTGGGAAATAATATAACGGACAAACATTTGTTCGCTTTTTTCTTGCTTTTTTGATGAATTACTAATAATATACTTAGTGATGAATGCATTAGGAGGAACTCAATTTGGCTAAAGATGAACGACAAAAGGTAAAAGATGAACGTCAAAAAGCGTTAGACGTTGCTTTGAAAAAGATTGAAAAAGACTTTGGTAAAGGTGCCATTATGAGAATGGGTGATGACGCAAATACCCAGATTTCAACAGTATCTACTGGTTCACTAGCCTTAGATAATGCTCTAGGTGTCGGAGGATTTCCACGTGGTAGAATCGTTGAAATCTATGGACCTGAAAGTTCTGGTAAAACTACTGTGGCCTTACATGCGGTTGCAGAAGTGCAAAAACAAGGCGGTACAGCTGCTTATATCGATGCTGAAAATGCCATGGATCCAGAATATGCCAAGGCTTTAGGCGTTAATATTGATGAATTATTGCTTTCTCAACCTGATACAGGTGAACAAGGACTTCAAATTGCTGATGCCTTGGTTACCAGTGGTGCAGTTGATATTGTTGTTGTTGATTCAGTTGCAGCCTTAGTTCCACGTGCTGAAATTGAAGGGGAAATGGGCGATGCTCACGTTGGCCTTCAAGCTAGATTGATGTCGCAAGCTTTACGTAAGCTTTCGGGTTCAATCAACAAGACTAAGACAATCGCTTTATTTATCAATCAAATTCGTGAAAAAGTCGGTATTATGTTCGGTAATCCTGAAACAACGCCTGGTGGTCGTGCTTTGAAGTTTTATTCGACTATCAGACTTGAAATTCGCCGTGCTGAACAAATTAAAGATGGTTCAGATGTAATTGGTAACAGAACTAAGATTAAAGTCGTGAAGAACAAGGTTGCGCCTCCATTTAAGGTGGCTCTAGTAGATATCATGTATGGACATGGTATTTCACAGACAGGTGAATTGGTCGATATGGCTGTCGATAAGGATATCATTGATAAGAGTGGTTCTTGGTACTCTTATGGCGATGAACGGATTGGACAAGGTCGTGAAAACGCGAAGACTTATCTATCTGAGAATCCTGAGAAGATGGAAGAGATCAAGAGTCGTGTCAGAGCCGCTTATGGAATGGATGGAAAACCAGATGATTCAGCTACAGAAAAAAAGGATGATGATAAGTCTTCTGAGACAAAATCATCAACTAAAAAAGGTCAAAAAAATGCTGAAACCATCGATTTAATTCCAAATTCAAATAAAAAAGAGACTGATTAGGTCTCTTTTTTTCTTTTTATTTGGTTGACAGGTCATATTTATTCTATAATATTAAGTTGTATGTAAATATTCTGTAACATATGATTTTACAACAAACTTTTTAAAAGCAAACATGGAGGTGATGGCATGTATCCTGCTATCATAACCTTCTCTTTCGCTCTAGTAACATTGATCGTAGGTGTTCTTTTCGGATATGCTCTCTGTAAGGATGCTTATGAGAAAAAACTTTCACAAGCAAAACAAACTGCTGAAGATATTGTTTCAGATGCTAAAAAAGCGGCTAAGTCTTTGAAAAAGGAGACTTTGCTTGAAGCAAAAGATGAAGTTCATCGTTATCGTGAGAAACAAGAAGATGAACTTAAAGAACGTCGTAAAGACATTCAGAAACAAGAGAATAGAGTTCTCGAACGACAAGACATTTTAGATAAAAAGGACCAATCGTTAGAAAAACGTGAGGAAAATATTGAAAATGGCGAGAATAATATTACAGCAAGACAACATAAACTTGATGAAAAATCTAAACAATTGACTGATACTCTAAATGAACAGCAAGCGGAGCTGGTTAGAGTAAGTAATTTAACTCGTGAACAAGCAAGAAAGATTATTCTTGGTAAATTAAATAAAGAATTAGTACATGAACGTGCCAAGATGATTAAAGAAAGCGACGAACAGGCTAAGCAACATGTTGATAAAGATGCGAAAGCCTTAATCGTTGCAGCTCTTCAAAGAAGTGTGGCTGATACGGTTTCAGAATCTACCGTTACGACCGTTACCCTACCTAATGAAGATATGAAGGGCAGAATCATTGGCCGTGAGGGGAGAAATATTCGTACCATTGAATCACTTACTGGTGTCGACTTGATTATTGACGATACGCCAGAAGCGGTTTCATTGAGCGCTTATGATCCAGTGAGAAGAGAAATTGCCCGCATGGCTCTGGAGAAATTGATTGAAGATGGTCGTATCCATCCAGCTAGAATCGAAGAAATGGTCGATAAAGCTAGAAAAGAAATGGATGATCATATTCGTGAAGTCGGTGAACAGACAGTTTATAGTCTGGGCATCAGCTCTGTCAATCCAGATTTAATCAAGATCATTGGACGTATGCAATATCGTACGAGTTACGGTCAAAATGTTTTGAGTCACTCAATCGAAGTAGCTAAATTATCCGCTGTAATGGCTGCTGAAATGGGTGAAGATGTTATGTTAGCAAAACGAGCAGGTTTATTGCACGATATCGGTAAAGCTATCGATCGTGAAGTTGACGGTTCACACGTTGAAATTGGTGTGGATATCGCCACTAAGTATAAAGAACCAGAAGTAGTCGTTAATACGATTGCTTCACATCATGGGGATGTAGAACCAACATCATTCATCGCAACAATTGTTGCAACGGCTGATGCAATTTCTGCGGCACGTCCAGGTGCCAGATCTGAATCGATGGAAAATTACATCCATCGACTTGAAAAATTGGAAGAAATTGCCAATAAGCATGAAGGTGTTGATCATTGTTACGCAATTCAAGCTGGTCATGAAATTCGCGTGATGGTCAAACCAGAAGAAATTTCTGATGACCAAGCTGCAATTTTGGCTCGAGATATCAAAGGGGAGATTGAAGAAAATCTTGAATATCCAGGCCATATCAAAGTTACAGTCGTACGTGAAGTTAGAAAAGTTGAATTAGCTAAATAATTAAAATATTAAGGGGTGTGTCTTTTGATGCACTCTTTTTTTAATTTCTTTTTGGAATAAGCGCTTGGTATTGTATAATTGTTTTATTAATGGAAAGTGAGTTTTTCTAAAAATGTCGGGTATGTTTAGTGTAATAGTAAAATTATTTTTAACGATGATCTTATCGGCTGCGATAACTCCTTTCGTAGTGAAGTTAGCTTATATCTTAGGGGCAGTGGATAAGCCCAATGCACGTCGTGTTAATATCAAGCCAATGCCCACAATGGGTGGACTGGCTATTTTTATTGCGTTTAATTTCTCCACGTTTGCGTTATTACGGGAACAGTTCCCTACACATGAATTATTTAGTGTTTTTTTAGCGGAATGTATAATTATTTTGACTGGTATTATTGATGATATTCGAGAGCTTTCCCCGAAAGCTAAGTTAGCCGGTATTTTTGCAGCTGCTTTAGTTATTTATTTCTTAGCAGGAATCAGAATGAATGAGGTTACCTTGCCAATTGTAGGGACTTTCTACTTAGGATGGTGGAGTTTGCCGATTACCATTATTTGGATTATCGCCATTACTAATGCCGTCAATTTGATTGATGGTCTGGATGGTTTAGCGACGGGGGTTTCAATTATTGCCCTGTTCACAATGGGCGTCATGGCATATTTCTTCTTGAACTTTACCAACGTTTACGTTGCTATTTGGATTTTTGCGATGGTTTCAGCCTTGATAGGGTTCTTGCCGCACAATTTCCATCCAGCTAGTATTTTCTTAGGTGACACCGGTTCGTTATTTATTGGTTTCATGATGGCTGTTTTCTCACTCAAGGGTTTGAAAAACGTAACTTTCATTACTTTGTTAATGCCGGTAGTTATTATGGGTGTGCCAATTACCGATACTGTTTATGCAATTTTAAGAAGATTATTGAACAAAAAGCCAATTATGCAAGCTGATAAGCATCACTTGCACCATCGATTAATGCAATTAGGATTGTCGCATCGCCAGACGGTTCTAGTAATTTACGGATTGTCGTTGGTATTTGCGTTTATTTCCTTGCTTTATCCATTGTCAACCTTGTGGGGCAGCGTGCTCTTAACAATTGGTGTTTTGATTGGCTTGGAATTATTTATTGAATCGATTGGATTATTGGGCGATGATCGACAACCTTTATTAAAAGCAATTCAAAGACTTGTAAAAAGATTAGAAAAGAAAAATTAACAGACGTCGTTATAACGCCTGTTTTTTTTGCTCTAGAATTAATTCCACAATTGATAGACTGACTAGTTATTGAATTCTTGTGTCTGTAGGTAGTTAATTAGATTTGGCCTTGTTAAATTGACTTTGAGGAGAAAACATTATGGAATTAAGCCAGCAATTAAAAAAATATCGGAAAAAAACTAATCTGACTCAAAAAGAATTGGCGATGAAACTAAACGTTTCTGATAAAACCATTTCGAGTTGGGAGACTGGTCGGACCTATCCGGATATTTCTTCATTAATTAATCTTAGTTCTATTTTGAATATTTCCTTAGATGAGTTTTTAAAAGGAGACGCAGAGACTGTGGATAAAATTGATAAAGATTTAAAGTTAAAGGGAGTCTATAAGAAGTGGTTTACCATCATGGCTTTTGTATTTATTGCCATTCTTGGTAGTTTTATATTTCTTTTGACCTATCAGTATAAAAATGAAGTGGTTGATCGATTCAATCCTCTGATACCAACTGAAATTGGTTATGCTGCTGTGCCAACAAAGGAATCTGCGAAAAAGTCGGATTATAATGTTCAAAAAATTTCCAAAAATAAAACGAAAAAACTTTTGGGAAGTCCATATAAAAATATGGTGGTGACCGACAACGCTTGGGGAGAATCAATGTATTTAACTTTTTACGGAGGGTTGGCACCAAAGGATAAACCGTATGCAATGGTCAAACATCATGGTACTTATGTCTCTAAAATTAATTTTATCGATTGGGAATCAATTCCTAAACCGATTCGAAATAATATGTATCCTGATTATGAAACGTATCGAGAAATGTCTCAAAATCTGCCACAGCAGGCTAAGTGGGAAAAAACAGTTAGATTTACTGTTCAAACTGGTAAGTATTAAAAATTGATTGTAAAAAGGACCTAGTGATTTTATATAATCGCTAGGTCCTTTTGTCGAAAACTCGTTTAATTAGCAGCAATTGGAACTTGTTTATAGCTTTGTTTGGTTTTCTTTAAAGTGATTTGATTCTGAAAAAGGTCTCGAATGTTTTGTTCGGTCTGTTCAGCTGTATCTAAATCCAAGAAAACTTCACATTTCACATCGATTGCAAATTGTTTATTCTCTAGTTGAATCTTTTCAGTTTGAGCATAATTATTAAATTTATCGAATAAATGATAGGGAATCGTTAATTCATATCCCTGTTGAATACGATTTTCGACCAAGCCTATTTCTTTAACAGCTTCTGCAGTAGTAGATGAATAAGCTCTGATTAAACCGCCAGCTCCGAGTTTGATGCCACCGAAGTATCTTGTTACAACCACTGTGACATTTAAAAGGTCTTGTTGTTGCAAAACATTAAGAATTGGTGATCCAGCAGTTCCACTAGGTTCTCCGTCATCTGACATTCGTTCTGTTTTAACATTTTCCATAACAATAAAGGCGGTACAGTTGTGGGTAGCTCCTGATTCTTGTTCTCTGATTTTTTGAATAAAATCATTGGCCTCAGCTTCTGAAAAAGTTTGTGCGATGTGAGCGATGAAGCGTGATTTCTTAATATCTTTTTCGTGACTGCCAGTATTGGCAATTGTTTTATAATTTTGCAAAAAATTTACTCCCTTGCGTATTTTTTAATATGGATAAAATAAATGAATATTTAGGTGGCCGAATTTTAAAAAAGGCTGATTTAAAAATAGATGAATTGAATTACTTATTAGAAAACGGCGGCTGCTTAGTTCCAGCGACTTTTAAAAAACGTAACAAGTTGTATTGCCGGAGATGTTTGATGGAAATCGTCAAATTGCCGATTAAATCCCAATATTGTCGAGCTTGTATAAATTTAGGAAAGATTGAAGTTAACGATGAATTGATAATTACCCCCACAAACGTAAAATTTCCAAGTCAGTCTAATTATTTAACCTGGCATGGACAACTAACCGTCAATCAGGAAAAAGGAGTTAGAGAGCTCCTCAAAGCGTTTCAAAATCATCAAGATCACTTAGTCTGGGCGGTGACAGGTGCCGGAAAAACAGAAATGATTTTCCCATTATTAGAACAAGTTTTGATTCAACAAAAACGAGTCGCCATTTGTTCGCCCAGAGTGGATGTTTGTATTGAATTATATCCTCGGATTCAGCAAGTTTTTCCACAAACATCGGTGGGATTATTTCATGGTAAAAGCGACCAAAAATATTATTTAGCTCAAATCTCATTAATGACGGTTCATCAATTAGTTAGATTTGAAAGAGCCTTTGATGTATTAATTATTGATGAGGTGGATTCTTACCCCTTGGCGGGCAATAACATGTTGTACAAGGCTATAAAAAAGGCAAAGAAAGATAATGGAATAATCATTTATTTATCAGCTACGCCACCTCAAAAATTATTGCAAGCCGTAAAACGTAAGAAAGTAACCTTAACTAAATTGTATCAAAGATTTCACGGACATCCATTACCAGAGCCTCATTGCCATCTGCTGATTGAAAAATTAGAATTCTTAGGAATCAATCCGAAATTACGCCTTAGATTAAACCGATTGATTAGAAATCACGAAAGATTTATGCTTTTCTTTCCCCAGATTCCAATAATGAAATCATTTGCGAAGAAATTAAAGAAATTATATCCAGAATTATCTTTTGTTGATGTTAGTTCAAAAGATGAACAGCGTTTGAAAAAGGTTCAACTATTTCGAGAACAACAAGTCCAAGCTATCCTAACTACGACTATTTTAGAAAGAGGCGTAACTTTTAAAAAAATCACGGTCATAGTATTGGAAGCTCAGGCAAAAGAATTTACTAAAACAACTTTGATTCAAATTGCCGGAAGAGCGGGTCGTGGCGTGGATTCTTTTGACGATGAAGTTCATTTTTATTATCGATTTTACAATCGTCAGATAAAACAAGCTTGCCAAGAAATCAGCTATTTGAATAGACAGGCGGTCAAAAAATGAAATGTCTTTTTTGTGGCAGTGATATAAATAAAAATTTAAAAATAAATGAAATTTTTTCGTTAAATAAAATCAATCCAAATTATATTTGCAATTTATGTCGTAGCCAAGTAATACCATTAGCTGGACGCAATAATTGTTCACGCTGTTTTAAACCAAATAGTGGGAGAATTTGTGATGATTGTCTGATTTGGGAAGAAAAATACCATATAATCAATTGTCATCACGCTTTGTTTGAGTATAATCAGTTCATACACAGCTACTTCAAGCTGTATAAACGATATGGAGATGTCTTATTGGCTCGTTTGTTTTATCAAGATATCATGCAGTGGTCTTCTTTGCATCACTTTGATGTAGTTACGTATATTCCAGCAAGCCCAAGTCATCTTCTAGAGCGCGGATTCGATCCAGTCTATGAATTGTACTCTGAGGTTTTTGATTTGAAGAAACTCCTAATTAAAGCTGACGCTGATAAGCCCCAAGCCCAAAAAAATCGTTTAGAGCGATTGCAGACGCCACAGACTTTTAGCGCCAGACCAGAAATTAGGACGATTCCTAAGGACAAGAGTATTTTAATTTTGGATGATATTTATACGACTGGTCGGACTTTAATGTACGCTCGTGAGATATTTTTGGCACAAAATTTGCACAATGTTACGACATTTTCATTATCTAGATAGTGTAAACGTTGTCATATAAGCTCAAGAATATTATAATTGCATTAAAGAGATGTAAGAACACTCTTAAATTTCCTATCGTTGGAAGGAGAGATTATTATGTTAACTATTAATGTACGTGGTGAAAATATTGAAGTAACTTCATCAATTCGCGAATATGTCGAAAAAAGACTTTCCAAAATGGAAAAATACTTTAGTGGTGAAAGCAATCCGATTGCTCATGTAAACTTGAAAACATACCCTTCAAAAGGTACAAAGGTTGAAGTAACAATTCCATTGCCATATATCACATTGAGAGCCGAAGAGGTCAATGATGATTTATATGCTGGAATCGATTTAGTTGTCGATAAGCTCGAAAGACAAGTTAAGAAATTCAAAACACGTGTAAATCGTAAGAGCCGTGAAGGTGGAAGCGTTAAGGATCTTCCATTGGATGATATCACGCCAGATGATACTCAAGAAGATGCCTCAGAAATTGTTAGAACAAAGCGTCTTTCATTGAAACCAATGGATGCTGAAGAAGCTGTTCTACAAATGGAAATGCTTGGCCACGAATTCTTCATTTTTGAAGACTCAGAAACAAATGGAGCAAGCATCGTATACAAACGTAACGATGGCAAATATGGCTTGATTGAAACTAATGAATAATTGATAATATACAAAGAGAGCTTCAAATGAGGATTGAATCCTTATTTGAAGCTCTTTTTAATTTGACTATAAAAAATGTAAAGCATTTTTAATACAAAGCACTAAAAAATAGTGTATCATTGTAATCCTGAAAGTCTGTTTAATTGATAATGAGTTTAAAACTTTAAAAATTAATGCTACTATTAAGAGTATGTTTATAACACTTAGGAGAGATAGATTAAAATGGCAAATCCACTAAGAAGATGGGTCGAAAGCGATAAAAGAGAAGTTAAACGTATGGGCAAGATTGCCGATAAGATTGAAGCTTATGCTGAACCTTACAGTAAATTGTCTGATGAAGAACTTCAAGCTAAGACTCCTAAATTTAAAGAGAGACTAGCAAACGGTGAAACTTTAGACGATATTTTACCAGAAGCTTTTGCTACAGCTAGAGAAGGTGCCAAAAGAGTTCTTGGACTATATCCATTTAGAGTTCAATTAATCGGTGGTATCACTTTGCATGAAGGTAATATTGCGGAAATGAAAACTGGTGAAGGTAAAACTTTAACAGCTACATTGCCCGTTTATTTGAATGCTTTAGCTGGCAAGGGTGTTCACGTTGTTACAGTTAATGAATATCTATCTGGCCGTGATGCTAAACAAATGGGTGAGTTATATAACTGGTTAGGTCTATCAGTTGGCTTGAACATTAATAGCATGGACTCAGAAGAAAAACGTGCTGCTTACAATTGTGACATTACATATTCAACTAACAGTGAATTAGGATTCGACTACTTGCGTGATAACATGGTCGTTTACAAGGAACAAATGGTTCAACGTCCACTTCACTATGCAATTGTCGATGAGGTCGATTCTATTTTGATCGATGAGGCTAGAACTCCATTGATCATTTCTGGTGCAGCTGAAAAATCAACTGCAATGTATGTTAGAACTGATCGTTTCGCTAAGACGCTTGACAAGGATGATTACAAGATTGATTGGCCTACAAAGTCAATCAGTTTAACTGAAACAGGAATTAGAAAAGCTGAAGATTACTTTGGCCTTGATAATTTGTATGATATTGATAATACAGTTTTAAATCACCATTTGGATCAAGCATTACGTGCCAACTTTATTATGAGTTTGGATATTGATTACGTGGTTCAAGACGGTGAAGTAAAAATCGTTGACCAATTTACTGGTCGTGTTATGGATGGCCGTCGTTATTCTGATGGATTGCACCAAGCTATTGAAGCTAAAGAAGGCGTTGAAATCCAAGATGAAACTAAGACCATGGCTAATATCACTTATCAAAACTTCTTCAGAATGTATGATAAATTAGCTGGTATGACTGGTACTGCTAAGACTGAAGCAGAAGAATTTAGAGAAATCTATAACATGGAAGTTATTTCAATTCCTACTAACAAGCCAGTTATCCGTGATGATAAAGATGACGTTTTGTATCCAACTTTGAAGAGTAAGTTTGCGGCTGTTGTTCGCGACATCAAAGCTCGTCACGAAAAGGGTCAACCTATTTTAGTTGGTACTGTTGCGGTTGAATCTTCAGAATACCTATCTAAATTATTGGATAAAGAAGGTATTCCTCACGCTGTCTTGAATGCTAAGAACCACGCCAAAGAAGCTGAAATCATCATGAACGCTGGTCAACGTGGCGCCGTTACGATTGCTACTAATATGGCTGGTCGTGGTACTGATATTAAACTTGGACCGGGAGTTGTTGAACTTGGCGGTTTAGCTGTTATTGGTACTGAACGACATGAATCACGTCGTATCGATAATCAACTTCGTGGACGTTCAGGTCGTCAAGGTGATCCTGGTGTAACACAATTTTACATGTCGCTTGAAGATGACTTGATGAAACGTTTTGGTTCTGAAAGAATCAAGCACGTTTTGAAGGCTTTGAAGGTTGAAGACGACGATGCTGTTATTCAAAGTAAGATGATGACTCGTCAAGTTGAATCAGCTCAAAAACGTGTTGAAGGTAATAACTACGATACACGTAAGAATACTTTGCAATATGATGATGTTATGCGTGAACAACGTGAAGTTATCTATAAAGAGAGAATGGAAGTTATAACTGAAGATAAGGATCTGGATAGGGTCTTGCTTCCAATGATTGAACGTACAATTAAAGCTCAAGTCGATGTTCATACTCAAGGTAAAGAAGAAGATTGGGAACTTGAAGCTATTGCTGATTTTGCTAAGTCAGCCTTAGTTAATGAAGATAAGATGAGTGTTGTTGATTTGCAACTCAAGACACCTGAAGAAATCATTAAGTACTTGATGGACTTTGTTACAAAGAATTATGAAGAGAAGAAACAACAATTAGGCGACCCTTCACAAATGCTAGAATTTGAGAAAGTTGTTATACTAAGAGTTGTCGATGAACATTGGACTGATCATATCGATGCTATGGATCAACTTCGTCAATCAATTGGTCTACGTGGATACGGACAATTGAATCCTTTGGTTGAGTATCAAGAAGAAGGATATCGTATGTTTGAAGAAATGGTTTCTGATATTGAATATGATGTTACAAGACTATTCATGAAGGCCGAAATTAGACAAAATATGGAAAGATAAAAAGCGGGCCAAATGGCCGGCTTTTTTTATAAGGGTGATTAAATGGAATTTGGAGAAATTAAAAACCGTATTTCCGATATGGAGAACAAAATAACTCAATTCAGGGGGTCTCTTTGACTTAGAGAACCTTGAAGAAAGCATTGCTGAAAATGAAGCTAAGATGACTGAGAATGGTTTTTGGGATGACCATGAAAAAGCTCAAAAATTAATTGATCAAACTAATGATCTCAAAGATAAATACGACAATTTCAAAAAGTTAAGCGAAGGTTTGGAAAATTTACAAGTTCTCGCTGAGCTATATCAAGAAGATCCAGAAGATGACTTGATAACACAAATGGAAACTGATTCTGATAAGTTGGCTGATGAATTGCGTAATTATGAATTGATGATGCTTTTGTCAGAACCATATGATTCTCATAATGCAATTTTAGAAATACATCCTGGAGCAGGTGGAACTGAATCGCAAGATTGGGGCTCAATGCTTTTAAGAATGTATCAAAGATGGGCTGAACAGCATAAATTTTCAGTTGAAGTCGAAGATTATCAACCCGGCGATGAGGCAGGAATTAAGAGTGTTTCAATGATGATTCGTGGTAAAAACGCCTATGGATTGCTTCGTTCCGAAAGAGGAGTGCACCGTTTAGTAAGAATTTCACCCTTTGATTCGGCTGGACGTCGACATACATCGTTTGCATCAGTTGACGTAATGCCCGAATTGGATGATAGTATTCATGTTGAAATTAACGATGACGATTTAAGAGTTGACGTTTTTAGATCATCTGGTGCTGGTGGTCAACATATCAATAAGACTTCATCAGCGGTCAGAATCACTCATTTGCCAACAGGAATCGTCGTTAGTTCGCAAGCACAGCGTTCCCAATTACAAAATAGAGAAACAGCCATGAACATGTTAAAGGCTAAGCTCTTCCAACGAGAAGAAGAAGAACGTGCTAAAAAGCATGCTGAAATCCAAGGCGAGCAAAAGGATATTGGCTGGGGCTCACAGATTCGTTCCTACGTTTTTCATCCATACACAATGGTTAAAGACCATCGTTCCAATTATTCAACGAGCAATGGTCAGGCCGTTATGGATGGCGATTTAGATCCATTTATTTATGCTTATCTCCAATGGAAACTACAAGGGGTCAAACAATGAAAAAGAAAATCTTAGTTGTCGATGATGAACCTACGATCGTAGAATTAATAGAATACAATTTGGAAAGTAATGATTACCAAGTCTCTACTGCCACAGATGGGCAAATGGCGCTTGATAAGGCCAATACCGGAATTTTTGATTTAATCTTATTGGATCAAATGTTACCCAAATTGAGTGGAATTGATGTACTGAAAAAAATGCGCAAGTCAGGTAATCTTACACCAGTTATATTTTTAACAGCGGTGGATTCTGAAGATAACAAGATTGAAGGCTTGATCAGTGGTGCTGACGACTATGTCACCAAGCCTTTTAGCATCAAAGAATTACTGGCACGAATCGAAGTTGTTCTAAGAAGAACTTCGAGTGAAGAAAAAGAAAAGAATTTCAGACTCAATACCGATGTCAAAAGTTTGATTATTGATGGAAATGAAATCAGTTTGACTAAAAAGGAATATGAGTTATTGGAGTTTTTGATTAGAAATAAAGGCATTGTCGTGTCTCGTGAGCAAATTTTTGACAATGTCTGGGGAATTAATTCGAATTCACAAATGCGGATGGTCGATATCCAAATTAGTCACCTCCGTGATAAAATTGAAACGGATACGAAAAATCCACAAATAATTAAGACCGTCCACGGGTTCGGTTATATTTTAGAGGTATGATGATGAAGAGAAAAATAGGACCAATAGTTGCTATCTTGATTTCCGTAATTATCTTTATTATTTTGGCGACATTTTCCGACAGTATTTTGGGCAGTTCACAAAATAATATGTTTACCGAAGAAACTGATTCATTTCAAGAATTAAAGAAGAATCACGATCCATCCGAGGCGGCAAGGATTGCTGGCTTGAGTTACGTCGATTTGAAAAAAGAAGATACGCCCTTGCAAAAGCAAGCCTATGATATGTATCACCGTGGCCGTATTGCTCCGGGTAAAAATTACGTGACGGATACAACCTTTAGAACGAGAACGATGTATTTCATGTCGAATTCAAATCGTCACGTCGTTGCTAAAAAGTTTGATCGTTTGTGGAGTCAAAGCCCAATGACTTCAGTTATCATTGCCTTGATGTATTTTCTCATTACTGATTCAGTAATTCTGTTTTATTACCGCAAACGTCAGCAATTGAGCAATGATATTAAGAGCGTTACCGAGAATTTACGTCGAGTACGTAAAAATAAGGAAATGGCCTCACTGATTCTGTCGCCAGATGACGAATTGTATGGCTTGGTCGAACAAACTAATAAAATCAGTATGGATATCAATGATTTACGTGATGATGTCCGTTTACGTGAGAGAAGATTTCGTGGTTTAGTAGGTCATTTGCCAATCGGTGTTATGCTGTTGAATTCGCAAGGGGATGTTTTGTTGCATAACCAAGCTATGGCAAGCCTGTTGAACGTAAACATTTCAAATGATATTCACCCCTTCATTGAAGACATTAAGACTTATAGTTTGAGTCGAATGATCGAACATACTTTGAAGAAGAATAAGAATCATCATCGAGAGATTCAATTGGTTGGCAACTCGCAAAAATTCGTTGATGCCAATGTTATTCGCCTGATTCACTCGCGAGAAGACTTTGATCAACAAGTTTTGGTTATCTTGTATGATTTGACTGAAAGCCGCCAAATTGAACGGATGCAAGTTGATTTCGTCAACAATGTCAGTCATGAATTGAAGACTCCAGTAACGTCAATTGAGGGCTTTTCAGAAACGCTTTTGGGCGGAGCCAAAGATGATCCTAAAAAATTGGATCATTTCTTGAAGATTATTCACAGTGAAAGTATTCGTTTGACAGAATTGATTCAAGATATTTTGTCGCTTTCAAAAGTTAAACGAGATACTGAAAAGACCGATGTTATCAATTTGCATGATGATGTGAATAAGATTTTAGAGCGTCAATCACTGGCTATTAAAAAGCATAACCTGACTGTTAAGCAAGATTATTTCGGTAATCAGGAAGTTACGGTCAATAAAGAAAAAATTAACTTGGTCTTTCGTAATTTAATTAAAAATGCTATTTCATATAATAAAGAAAATGGTGAGATTGACTTAGAAGTTCATCATGATGAAATTGAGAATCGAATCAAGTTCATCATTAAAGATACTGGTATCGGAATCTCTGAAGAGGATCAAGGTCGAATCTTTGAAAGATTTTATCGTGTCGATCGGTCGAGAAGTTTAGAGACTGGTGGAACTGGTTTGGGTCTGGCTATCGTTAAGGAAACACTTGATACGCTTGACGGTGATATCAGAATCGAGTCCCATAAGGGATTAGGAACTAAATTTACAGTCGATATACCACTTTAAAGAAAATGTCGCAACAAAATAATTTATTTTGTTGCGACATTTTTTTATACAAAAAATATACATTTCTATACTATTCTAAGCTAGATAGAGGTGAGAACATTGAAAAAAAGACTTGTCGCATTATTTGCAATTGTAATACCCATGATTTTTATATTGAGTGGTTGCAAAGGCAGCGGAAGCCAACAAACGATTACAGCGGTGGGATCGTCTGCCGCTCAGCCATTAGTAGAACTCGCTGGGGAAGAATTTACCAAGAGTAATTCAAGCGAGTACGTTAACGTTCAGGGTGGCGGAACTGGTACAGGACTCAGTCAGATTCAACAAGGTGCGGTAGATATTGGAAATTCCGATCTCTATGCAGAACAAAAAAAGGATATCGATGCTAGTAAACTTGTCGATCATCGTATAGCTGCAGTCGCAATGGTTCCCATAGTGAACAAAAATGTTAAGGTTAAATCGTTAACTATCGAGCAATTAAAAGAAATTTTTTCTGGTGAAATAACTAACTGGAAACAAGTTGGTGGTCAGGATCTACCGATCACCATTATTAATCGTGCCGATGGTAGTGGTACTAGAGCAGCCTTTGAAAGTGACGTTATGGACGGTACGCCGTTTGTTCGCTCTCAAGAACAAGATTCTAGCGGAATGGTTAGACAAATTGTCTACAATACTGCTGGTGCCATCAGTTATTTAGCAATGCCATATTTAAATGATACTGTCAAAACTATTAACATTAACAATATTGCACCAACTATTAAAAATATTGAGAATAATACTTGGAAGATTTGGTCCTACGAACATCTTTATACCAATGGCAAACCAACTGGTATGACCAAGGACTTCTTGGACTTCATTATGACTAAGAAAGTTCAAAACGATGTCGTTAAAAAGATGAACTATGTTCCAATCAATGAAATGAAATATCAAAAAGATTATAAGGGCAATGTTACGCCAGTTACAAAGGGGGTAAAATAATTTGAAAGATCCAATTAAAGAAAGTTTAACTAAGAAATCTGTCTCCGCTAAAAGAGAAACTCGTGGAAAAGCTATTTCTTTCAGTTTTACTGCCATTATCGTTTTACTAGTTATCACTATTATTGGATTCGTCGCTTCAAAAGGGTTAGTTATTTTCTTTAAGGATGGCGTCAATCCAATTGATTTTTTAACTCATTCAGTTTGGTCTCCAAACAAGTTAGATAGTTCAGGCCATCCAATTGTTGGTGCTGCACCAATGATTATCGGATCATTTTCAGTTACTTTGATTGCAGCTTTAATTGGAACGCCATTTGCGATTGCAGCAGCCATTTTTATGACTGAAATCTCGCCTAAATGGGGTCGCAAAGTTTTACAACCGGTCATTGAATTATTGGTGGGTATTCCATCAGTAGTTTATGGATTTATCGGGTTAACAATTGTGGTTCCTTTCGTTAGAAAAATTGCTGGAGGCAGTGGGTTTGGTATTTTAGCCGGGTCATTTGTTTTATTCGTCATGATTCTACCAACGATTACTTCTATGTCAGTCGATGCTTTAAAAGCCGTTCCTAGATATTATCGAGAAGCTTCGTTAGCTCTTGGAGCAACTAGATGGCAGACAATTTCTAAGGTAGTGTTACGCGCTGCCACGCCAGGAATTTTAACGGCTGTCGTTTTTGGAATGGCACGGGCATTTGGTGAAGCATTAGCTGTGCAAATGGTTATTGGTAATGCCATGCTTCTGCCACAGAATCTTGTTTCGCCATCATCAACTCTAACCAGTGTTCTAACTATGAACATGGGTAATACGATTATGGGATCGACCGCAAATAATGCACTTTGGTCCTTAGCTTTACTATTGCTATTAATGTCACTATTGTTCAACTTTGTGATTAGATCAATTGCTAAGCGAGGTGAATTCTAGTGTTTAATGCTAAAACAAAAGATAAGATTGCAACTGGCGTAATTTACTTTATGTCAGGGATCATCGTTTTGATTCTTATTGGATTGTTAGTTTATATTTTGGGAAGTGGTTTACGATATGTAAACTGGCACTTTCTCACTTCTGGATCTAAGGCCTTTCAAGCTGGAAGCGGTGTGGGGATTCAATTGTTCAATTCGTTCTTCTTATTGATTCTTTCTATGTTGATTTCAATACCGATTTCAATTTGTGCCGGAATTTACTTATCAGAGTATGCTGGTAAAAATAAATTCGTCGAATTGATTCGAGTTTCAATTGAAGTATTGAGTTCATTGCCATCAATCGTTGTTGGTTTGTTTGGATTTTTGATTTTCGTTATCAGTTTCAATTTCGGTTTTTCCATTTTGTCAGGTGCTTTAACTTTGACAGTTTTCAACTTGCCAATTTTGACAAGAAATGTTGAGGATTCATTGAAATCAGTTCCGCAATCTCAACGTGAAGCCGGTCTGGCTTTAGGACTTTCAAAATGGGAAACAGTGATTCACGTTATTATTCCTGATGGACTTCCTGGTATTATTACAGGTATGATTATTGGGGCCGGAAGAGTCTTTGGTGAAGCCGCTGCATTAATTTATACGGCTGGTCAAAGTGCTCCGCCACTTGACTTTACTAACTTCAATATTTTCAGTATCACTAGTCCATTGAACTTGATGCGACCTGCCGAAACATTAGCTGTTCATATTTGGAAAGTGAATTCAGAAGGATTGATTCCAGATGCTGTACAAGTTTCAGCTGGAGCTTCTGCAGTTTTGATTATCGCAGTTTTGATTTTCAATTTACTTTCAAGATATATCGGTAATTTAGTTTATAAAAAAATGACGGGTGGCGAGTAATATATGGATGAACAAAGAGTAAAACAATCCATCCTTCATTTAGATAAGGATGAGCATGAAATTGCCATGAGTACTAAGGATCTACAAGTATTTTATGGCGAAAAAGAAGCGATGCATAAGGCATCGCTTCAGTTCGAAAGATACAAGATTACATCTTTGATTGGAGCTTCAGGATCAGGTAAGTCGACTTATTTAAGATCTTTGAATCGAATGAACGACAATATCCCCGGAGCTACAGTTAAAGGACAGATTATGTACCGTGGTTTAGATATCAATAAAAATAATGTTGATATTTATGAGGTTAGAAAACATATTGGAATGGTATTTCAGCGTCCGAATCCGTTTTCAAAATCAATTTATGACAACATTACTTTTGCTTTAAAACGTCATGGTTTACATGACAAAAAGAAATTAGATGAAATTGTTGAGACAACTTTGAAACAGGCCTCGTTGTGGGATCAAGTCAAAGATGATCTGAACAAAAGTGCTTTAGCGCTCTCTGGGGGTCAACAACAAAGACTTTGTATTGCTCGAGCAATTGCTATGAAACCAGATATTTTATTGATGGATGAACCGGCAAGTGCTCTAGATCCAATTTCAACGTCAAATGTTGAGGAAACAATGTTGAGTTTGAAAGATAAGTTCACCATTATTATCGTGACGCACAACATGCAACAAGCAGCTAGAATTAGTGATTACACAGCATTTTTTCATATGGGACATGCAGTTGAATTTAACGAAACTAGAAAAATCTTTACTCGTCCAAAAGTTAAGACGACTGAAGATTATGTTTCTGGACACTTTGGATAGGAGCATTAAAATTGGCAGAGAAAATTTTAACATCTTCTGATGTACATTTGTTTTATGGTAAGAAAGAAGCATTAAAGGGAGTAAATCTCGATTTTAATAAAAATGAGATTACAGCCTTGATTGGACCATCGGGTTGTGGTAAATCAACATATCTGAGATGTTTGAATCGAATGAACGATTTGATTCCAAACGTTACAATCACAGGCACGATTTCCCTTGATGGAAAGAATATTTACGCACCTAACATCGACACTGTTGAATTAAGAAAGCAGGTCGGAATGGTTTTTCAACAACCAAATCCGTTTCCATTCTCAATTTATGATAATGTAATATATGGATTAAGATTAGCGGGAGTTAAGGATAAAAAGACTTTAGATGAAGCAGTTGAAACTAGTTTACAAAACGCTGCTGTCTGGGATGACGTTAAAGACAAATTGCACCAAAGTGCTTTATCGCTTTCTGGTGGACAGCAACAAAGAGTTTGTATTGCTAGAGTTTTAGCAGTGAAACCTGATATTATTTTATTAGATGAACCAACAAGTGCCTTGGACCCTATTTCGTCATCTAAAGTTGAAGAAACAATGTTGGCATTACGTGAAGACTATACTATCATTACAGTTACACATAATATGCAACAAGCTTCAAGAATTTCTGATAGGACAGCCTTTTTCCTAAATGGAGAATTAATTGAAGCCGATAAGACTAAAAATGTTTTCTTAAATCCAAAACAAAAACAAACGGAAGATTATATTTCTGGAAAATTCGGTTAGGAGAAAAAAAGATGCGTACTACATTTGAAGAACAACTAAATAATTTACATTTACGGTTCTCAGAAATGGGTATGATGGCAAGTGAAGCCATTATGAAATCAGTTAAGGCATATATTGATCACGATAAATCATTAGCTAAAGAGGTTATTAAAAATGACCACTTTATCAACAAGCGTGAAATGGATCTTGAAAAAGAATCGTTTGAAATGATTGCCTTACAACAGCCAGTGACTTCTGATTTACGGATGATCGTGACCGTTTTAAAAGCTAGTTCTGATTTGGAAAGAATGGGCGATCACGCAGTCAGCATTGCTCAAGAAACAATCAGAGTTAAGGGTGAAACGAGAATCCCTGAAATTGAAAAAGTTATTGGTGAAATGGGCGATATGGCAACAAGTATCGTTGAAGATGCCCTAGAAGCTTATTTGAAAAAAGATAGCAAATTAGCTGAAGAAGTAGCTCATCGTGACATCGAAATTGATGCTAAAAGTGCGATGATCAATGAATTATGTATTAAAGATATGCAAAAGACCGTTGAAAATGTTTTAAGTGGTTCATCATATATGTTGGTTGCCAGTTATCTAGAACGTGTCGGTGATTATGCAACAAACATCTGTGAATGGGTCGTTTACTTAAATACAGGACATGTGGTAGAACTGAATCGAAAGCACATTGTTGAAGATTAGTACAATTGATATTTATCACGATGTGTAGTATATTTTTGAACAAGTTGAGGTGAGAATGTATGAGAAGAAAAATTACGAGATCAAGTACTGACCGAATGCTTGCCGGAGTTTGTGGCGGTTTAGGTGAATACTTTGGCATCGACTCGACTTGGATTCGTTTAGCCTTTATCTTTTTATTACCGTTCACTTACTTTTTACCGATTTTGATTTATGTAATCTGTGTTTTTTCATTACCGGAAAAGCGCAATATTCAAGAAACGGATTATAATAAAAAGCATGATCGTCCAAAGGCGTCAAAAAAATATTACTGATTTAAAAGGGAGTTTTTGAGAAGCAAAATGAAGTTGATTATTAGAGTGATTATTAGAGTGGTTGTACAGACGTTATTATTTTTGGCAATTGCACGTCTCTTGCCAGGTATGTTTCAAATTGCCAGTTTAGGAACAGCCATAATTGCTAGTGTGGTCTTGGCCATCCTAAATATGATTGTCAGACCATTCTTACATATCATTTCTTTACCGATTACGTTTATCACGTTTGGATTATTTTCATTCGTTATAAATGCATTTACCTTGGAATTAACTTCTTCTTTAGTCGGACCTGCAAGTTTCCATTTTAGTAGCTTTGGTTCAGCCATAGTTGTAGCCATTATTTTGGCAATTTGTAATTCGATTATTAACAGCTATACCATGGATAAATTTCAAAGACGCGTCTAGTGCGCGTTTTTTTGTTTTTTTAATGATAAAATTAAGATAAAACTAGAATCAGTGGGGGTTGGCTATGACAAATTTCGTTACCGTATCACAAATGGTAAAAGATAATGAACTAAAAGTTTATAATGGAGAACAATTGCTTGAAAAGAAAAAAGTAACAACAAGCGATATTTCACGTCCTGGAATCGAATTGACAGGTTATTTTGACTATTATCCAAGTGAACGGATTCAATTATTTGGACAAACAGAATCAGCTTATTCACGTTCAATGACTTCAAATAATCGCTATAAAGTCATGTTGGAGTTGTGTCGAGAAGATACGCCAGCTTTACTTATTTCTCGGAATATCCAACCTAGTAAAGAGATTTTACAAGCAGCTGAAGAGCATCATGTACCAGTGATTGGTTCGGAATTGCCAACAACGAGACTCTCAAGTATGATTACTGAATATCTAGATGAGAAATTAGCACCTAGAGAATCGATTCATGGCGTTTTGGTCGATGTTTATGGTATTGGAATTCTTTTGACAGGTCATTCTGGCATTGGTAAAAGTGAAACTGCCTTGGAATTGATTAAGCGTGGTCACCGATTGATTGCTGACGATCGAGTTGATGTTTACCAACGTGATGAAAAAACGATTGTCGGTGAAGCACCTAAGATCTTGAATCACCTACTAGAAATCAGAGGTATCGGAATTATCGATGTCATGAATCTCTTTGGTGCTGGTGCGGTTCGTTCACAAAGTGAAATTCAATTGATAATCAAATTGGAAAATTGGTCAGCTGATAAGAATTATGACCGCATTGGAACATTGGAAGATAAGAGAACTTTCTTTGATGTCGATGTTCCACAAATCACAGTACCAGTTAAAGTTGGTCGTAATATCTCCATCATTATTGAAGTTGCTGCGATGAACTATCGTGCAAGAAAGATGGGTTACGATGCAACGAAGAAGTTCGAAGATAATTTAGGACTGCTAATTAAAGAAAATGAAACAAAAACTAAGAATGACGGAGAAACTAAGTAATGAATTTTGATTTATTGGCATTGAACCCAATTGCATTCAATTTGGGTGAATTGCAAATTCATTGGTACGGCATAATCATTGCTATGGGTGCCCTAGTTGGAGTAATCATGGCAATGAGAGAAGCTAAAAGAAGACATTTAGATCCAGATAATATTTTGGATTTAGTTTTGTATGGAGTACCAATTGCTTTAGTCGGAGCAAGGCTTTACTACGTAATTTTTGAATTGCCATTTTATTTAGCTAATCCAGGCGAAATCATCAAGATTTGGCATGGAGGAATTGCTATTTATGGTGGTTTGATAGCTGCTTTTATTGTTTTGCTAGTATTGTGCAAAAAAAGAAAAATATCGCCTTGGTTGATGTTAGATATTGCAGCACCTTCAGTTTTGCTTGGTCAAATCGTCGGTCGCTGGGGTAATTTCATGAATCAAGAAGCGTTTGGTGCTAAAACGACCTTGTCATTTTTACAGTCGTTGCATTTGCCACATTTTATTGTGGATCAAATGTTTATCAATGGAGCTTATCGCCAACCAACTTTTCTTTATGAATCAGTTGGTAATTTAATCGGCTTGATATTGATTCTGGTACTGAGAAATCGCAAGCATCTCTTAAAACGAGGCGAGGTCTTTTTGACTTACTTGATTTGGTATCCAGCTGTTCGTTTCTTCGTCGAAGGGATGCGGACTGATAGCCTGTATATTTTTCCTGGAGTAAGAGTTTCACAGGTTTTATCTTTAGTTTTATTTATCTGTGCTATCGCATTGTTCATTTATCGAAGAAAGAAAAAAACGGAGCCTTGGTATAATGAGTTGTGAGCAATTTAATTGCTAACTTTGAAAAAAATGGTAAGATTTGTTGAGTAATAGGAGGTAATCGACGATGAAAACATATGATGTAGTTGTTATTGGAGCAGGTCCTGGTGGTTTAACTGCCGCTCTTTATGCTTCACGTGCTAATTTATCAGTAATGATTCTTGACCGTGGTATCTATGGTGGTCAAATGAATAACACTGCTGCAATTGAAAACTATCCTGGATTTGATTCAATTTTGGGTCCTGATTTGAGTGAAAAGATGTACAAATCATCAACTCAATTTGGTGCTGACTTTGGTTATGGCGCCGTTGAATCTGTTGAGGATAAGGGTAATGTCAAAATCATTCATACTGATGATGGCGACTACGAAACAAAAGCTTTGATCATTGCAACTGGTTCACAATATAAAAAGATTGGCGTACCTGGCGAAAATGAAATGTCAGGACGTGGGGTTTCATATTGTGCCGTCTGTGATGGAGCATTCTTTAAAGGACAAGACGTTGCCGTTATCGGTGGTGGCGATTCTGCCGTTGAAGAAGGTATCTATTTAACACAATTAGCTAAGTCAGTAACAATCATTCACCGTCGTGATCAATTACGTGCTCAAAAGATTTTGCAAGACCGTGCATTTAAGAACGATAAGATTAAGTTCGTTTGGAATGCTGACGTTAAGGAAATCACGAGTGCTGATGATAAAGTATCCGGCGTAAGATATGTTGATAAGAAGACGGGCGAAGAACACGTTGTTCCAGCTAAAGGTGCTTTTATCTACGTTGGTATCAAACCAATGACAGAACCATTCAAGAGCTTAGGCGTATTGGATGAAAATGGTTGGATCGATACAAATGATCACATGGAAACTAATATCCCTGGTATCTTTGCTGTTGGTGATGTGAGAAAGAAAGATCTTCGTCAAGTAGCTATTGCTGTTGGTGAAGGTGGCATTGCTGGACAACAAGCTTACAATTATATTCAAGAATTGTCTGATGAAAAAGTTTCAGCTAAATAATTAAACATTAAGTAAAAATAAATTGAGGATTGTGTGATGGGTTATTTTTGACCTAATCGCATAATCCTTTTTTTATTGTTGAATTTACAGTAAATACCTAAATATCGAAAAATAAATTATTAGGAATTGGTTCCGTAGTGTACATGTTTAAACATATAATATCTGTAAAAAGACAGGAAGTGATTCTTATGCGCGAAGTAGTAGATAAGAACTTGAACCGACTAATGCACGAATCAGGGTTTAACATTGCAAGAAATCTTAAACTACTGAGAAGAGATAAGAATGTGACCCAAAAAGAAGTGGCTCAACATTTGAACATTGATGTTACAACCTTGTCTCATTATGAAACTGGCATTAGAATGCCGGATATTGATACATTGATTGCCTTAGCTAGATATTATGATACGGATATCAATCGAATAATTAGTAGTGATTATTAGTAAAAAAATTATTATTAATAAAGCGATAATATTATTGTTCTAAAAGCCAGCTTAAACCGTTGTAAAGTCTAAGATGGCTTTTTAATTTTAAGTTTGATTTAAATTTTTATTGTTAAAGTTGTTTAAATCAAATTTTATTAGTGCTGGATGATTGATATAATAGGTATCAGTACTTACAAATTAGGAGGACAATTTTAATGTCGTGGCAAGATAATATGCAAGAATGGCTCGATTATAAAGATTTGGATCCAGACATGAAAGAGCAACTAAATGAAATGAAGCAAGACGATAAAGTGGCTGAAGAGGCATTTTATGAACCTATGGAGTTTGGTACAGCTGGTATGCGTGGTTTGATTGGTCCTGGTATCAATCGCATGAATATTTATACTGTTCGTCAAGCGACTGAGGGATTGGCATCATTTATGGACACCTTGGATGAAAAAGTTAAGAAGCAAGGTGTAGCAATTAGTTATGATTCACGCTACTATTCACAGGACTTTGCTTATGAATCCGCTAAAGTTCTAGGCATTCATGGTATTCACAGTTATGTTTTCGACAGTTTAAGACCAACTCCAGAATTATCTTTTGCTGTAAGAGATTTGCATGCTTATGCAGGTATCATGATTACAGCTAGCCATAATCCTAAACAATACAATGGTTTTAAAATCTATGGTCCAGATGGTGGACAAATGCCACCTAAGGAATCAGATAATATTACTAGTTTTGCTCGTAAGGCGAGCGATTTATTTGCAATCAAAGTTATGCCGGTTACAAAATTGAGAAGCGAAAAATTACTAAAACTAATCGGTGAAGATGTTGATTTAGACTATATGAAGAATCTTGAAACGGTAATCGTTGATCCTAAGTTGATTAAAGATGTCGGCGACAAGATGAAGTTTGTTTATTCACCACTTCATGGTACTGGTAAAATGATTGCTCCAAGAATTTTTCAAAAGTTAGGCTTCAAGAACTTTGAAATGGTGACTGAACAAGCAATCCTTGACCCAGAATTTGCAACAACACCTTTCCCTAATCCAGAATTTGCTCAAACATTTGATTTGGCAATTGAACGTGGTAAAAAAATCGGTGCAAATATTTTGATTGCCACTGATCCCGATGCTGATAGATTAGGTGCTGCCGTCAGACAACCAGATGGTTCTTACAAATTGATGACTGGTAATCAAATTGCTTCTGTCTTGTTGAATTACTTGTTACAAGCCAAGAAGAATCTAAATAAGTTGCCTGAAAATGGTGCGGTCGTTAAATCAATTGTTTCTTCCGAACTAGCAACTGCCATTGCTGATAAATACAATATCAAGATGTTCAATGTTTTGACTGGTTTCAAATATATTGCTGAAAAAATTGAACACTTTGAAGAAACTGGCAGCAATGAATTTTTATTTGGTTTTGAAGAAAGTTATGGATATTTAGTCAAACCTTTCGTGCGTGATAAGGATGCTATGCAATCAACATTGTTACTGGCTGAAGCTGCTGCTTTCTACGAATCAAAAGGTAAGACTATCTACGATGCTTTGGAAGACTTGTACAAAGAATTCGGTTATTACCGCGAAAAGACTATTTCAAAGACTTTTGCTGGTATTTCTGGTAAGGATAAGATGGCTCAAATCATGAAAACATTACGTGAAGAAGGCATCGATGAGGTCAATGGCGTAAAGGTCGTTGAATCGATTGACTACTTAAATGATACTGATGTCACAGAATCTGGTACTAAAGAAACTGGTTTACCTAAGGCTAATGTTTTGAAGTATGTCTTAGCTGACGATACTTGGATTGCTGCAAGACCTTCTGGTACTGAACCTAAGATGAAATTCTATATCGGCGTTAAGAGCGATACTGAAGATAATGCTAATAAGAAATTGGCTGATTTTGGTAAAGTAATCGAAGGTTGGGAATAAAATTTAAATTTAATCTTAATAATGTATGGTAATCAAAAAATGATTACCATATTTTTTTGTTTTAGAAAATCTAATTGCTTTTTGGAGAAATTACAAGGATTTGCCAACTGCGATATAATACTTTCATGTAGTAAAAAAGGGGAAATTAAATTGACAGTCAATCAACATTTAGTCATTATTTCGCTTGATTCATTGGGATATCGTGACATCAATGAACATCAAGCTGAATTGCCAACCTTGAATAAGCTAGTTTCTGGTGGAACTTGGATCAAAGAAGTTACAGGAATTTATCCAACTCTGACTTATCCTTCGCACACGACGATTATTACAGGACAATACCCTAAGGTTCACGGAATCGTTAATAATACTAAAATTCAGCCACAACGTCGTTCGCCTGATTGGTTCTGGTATCAAAAAGACGTTAAATCGCCAACTCTTTATGATTTAGCAAGACAAAAGAACCTCAAAACGGCAGCCTTTTTGTGGCCAGTCACAGCTGGCAGCAAGATTGACTATAACTTGGCTGAGATTTTTCCAAATCGGATTTGGACGAATCAAGTTTTAGTTTCTTTGAAAGCTAGTTCGCCATTGTTTATTTTAGAAATGGATAAAAAATACGGTAAATTACGTAATGGCATCAAACAGCCACAATTGGATGATTTTATTACTGCCTGTGCCGTCGATACAATTAAGAACAAACGACCTAATTTAACTTTGCTTCATTTAGTGGATATGGACAGTATGCGTCACCGTTATGGGGTCCGTTCTGATGAGGCTATGCAAGCTTTAAGTCGATTAGATAAGCATGTCAAGCAAGTAATTGAGGCAACTAGAGAAGCAGGAACTTTTAATGATACCAATTTTGTTATTTTAGGCGATCACTATCAAATAAATGTCAATAAGATGATTCATTTGAATACTTTATTTGCCAAGAGAGGCTGGTTAACGTCAAAGCCTGATCAAACATTCAAAAAAGATTGGCAAGTCATGGCTAAGACGTGTGATGGCTGTACTTATATTTACACGAAAAATTTTGACCAGATGAAGCGTTTGAAAGACTTGATTTCAGATGTTGAAGGCGTCGAAAAGATTTATTCAGCTCAAGAAGCTATAACTAGAGGTGCTGATCCAGAATGTACGCTAATGGTTGAGGCTAAAGCTGGATATTACTTCACCGATGAAAGCGACCGTGCACAAGTGGTGGAAAAAGTTTTACCACAAATGATGGGGAATGCTGACCGCTATCGTGGCGTTCATGGTTATGACCCATTGAAGCCAGACTATAAGACGACAATTGCCTTTAATGGTCCAATGGTCAAGAAAAATCATACAGTAAAGAAGGCTAATTTGGTTGATGAAGCACCAACGTTTGCTAAGCTATTAGGTTTGGAATTTCCAGAACCATTGGCAGGACATGCGATTGATGACATTTTCTTGAATTAGATTAGAGGAGATTATGGGTTTTAATAAAAAGCAGTGGAGTTGGATTTTTTATGATTGGGCTAATTCCGGCTATGGAATAATTGTCACGACAGCAGTTTTGCCAGTTTATTTCAAGTCGGTTGCCCAAAATGCAGGTGTATCTCAGGCTAATGCCACAGCCTTTTGGGGATATGCTAATAGTTTTGGAACTTTGATTGTGTCAGTTTTAGCGCCGGTTTTAGGTGCTTTAGCTGATTATCCACATCACAAGAAAAAACTTTTGAGTTATTTTTCATTTTTAGGAATTATTATGACTTTTGGTTTAGCGTTAGTACCGCCGAGTCAATGGCATTTATTATTAGGTGTTTTTATTCTGTCGATAATTGGTTATTCCGCTGGGAACTTATTCTATGATAGTTTTTTGACAGATGTTTCAGATAATCGTCAGATGGATTCACTTTCATCAAATGGTTATGCTTTTGGTTATTTAGGTGGAGTTTTAGCGTTTATTTTGTTTTTAGTTTTACAATTGACGAGTGGCTTTGGGATGTTGTTCAGTTACGGTGTTGCTCGCTGGAGTTTTCTTTTAGCAGCAGTTTGGTGGTTGATTTTCTTTATACCAATGTTAAAAAATGTTCGTCAAGTTTATTCGTTGCCTGAGAATCCGCATCCGATCACGTCTAGTTTCAAAAGAGTTTGGATGACGATTACTCATTTAAAAAAATATAAAGCTGCAGCTTGGTTTTTAGTAGCTTATTTCTTCTATATAGATGGAGTCGATACTATTTTTACGATGGCGACTTCAATTGGGATGGATATGGGAATTTCCACGACCATTTTGATGTTAGTTTTGTTAGTGGTACAGTTAGTCGCTTTTCCATTTTCAATTTTATATGGTTGGATTGCTAATCGATTCTCAGCTCGTAAAGGAATTTTGTTAGCTATCGTCTTGTATTTTGGAATTTGTTTGTATGCTTTAAAATTACATTCAGCAGTTGATTTTTGGATTTTAGCTGTTCTTGTTGGAACTAGCCAAGGTGGTATTCAAGCATTGAGCAGATCTTATTTTGGCAAGTTGATTCCTAAGGATTCTGGAAGTGAATTTTTCGGATTTTATAATATTTTAGGAAAGTTTTCAGCTGTTATGGGACCAGTTCTAGTAGGAATCGTGACCCAAGTTACTGGTAAGTCGACCATTGGCGCTGCTTCCTTGAGTATTTTATTTATGATTGGCTTGGCAATTTTTCTAATGTTGCCACGTTTGACAACAAGTAAGTAAATATATAGCGAAAATATGTTCGCTATGGTAATATAGACCCAGTGAAATAAAGACATAAATTACATCTAATTCGTATGCGTGGGTTAGATGTATTTTTTAGCTTAAGGGGGTAAGTTAATCCGTGATAGATAGAGTTAACGATAATAAGTTTGATTTGGTTTCAAAGTATTCTCCAGCTGGAGACCAAGCTCAAGCAATCAATAAAATTACAGATGATTTTAAAGCGGGCGATAAAGAGGTAGTCCTTGAGGGTGCCACTGGTACTGGTAAGACTTTTACCATGGCTAATGTCATTAAAAATCTCAATAAGCCAACTTTAATTATTTCTCACAATAAAACTTTAGCTGGCCAATTATATGGTGAAATGAAGGAATTCTTCCCCCACAATGCCGTTGAGTATTTTGTCAGTTACTATGATTATTACCAACCTGAAGCCTATGTTCCTTCAAGTGATACTTATATTGAAAAAGATTCCAGCATTAATGATGAAATCGATAAATTACGGCATGCGGCCACAAGTTCACTATTGGAGCGCAATGATGTTATCATCGTTGCTTCAGTTTCTTGTATCTTTGGTTTAGGTGATCCAAGAGAATATGCGGATAGTATTATTTCTCTAAGAGTCGGCCAAGAGATCCCACGAGATAAGCTATTAGAAGAATTAGTCGAAAATCAATTTGAGCGAAACGATATTGATTTTCAACGTGGACGTTTCCGTGTTCGTGGCGACGTAGTCGATATTTTCCCAGCTTCAAACGATGACAATGCTCTTCGGGTGGAGTTTTTTGGTGATGAAATCGATCGTATCATCGAAATGGATCCACTAACTGGTGAGGTTAAGGGTTCAATGGACCATATCGGAATATTCCCTGCCACTCACTTTATGATTAGTGATGCAAAAATGGACGAAGCTTTGAAACGAATTAAAGATGAAATGGATCAACAAGTTGAGAAATTTACTAAAGAAGGTAAATTGTTGGAGGCTCAACGTATTAAACAAAGAACTGAATATGATATCGAAATGATGCGAGAAATGGGTTACACTTCTGGAATCGAAAATTATTCGCGTCATATGGAAGGAAGAGCTGAAGGTGAACCTCCATTTACCTTACTAGACTTTTTCCCTAAAGATTTTAATATCATGATTGATGAATCTCACGTTACTATGCCTCAGATTAGAGGGATGTATAATGGCGATCGTGCTAGAAAGCAACAATTGGTCGACTATGGATTTAGATTACCTAGTGCTTTAGATAATCGTCCCTTAAAATTGAATGAGTTTGAACAGCATGTCAATCGAATCCTTTATGTTTCGGCAACTCCAGGCCCTTATGAGTTAGACCGAACGAATCATTTGGCAGAACAAATTATTCGACCAACTGGTTTGCTTGATCCAAAGATTGAAGTTCGACCAATTATGGGTCAGATTGATGATTTAGTATCTGAAATAAATGACCGTGTCGAAAAGCACGAGCGTGTCTTTGTCACCACTTTAACTAAGAAGATGGCAGAAGATTTAACTGACTATTTCAAAGATTTAGGAATCAAGGTTCGTTATTTGCATAGCGATATCAAGACTTTGGAACGTTCAAAGATTATTCGTGATTTACGTTTAGGCAAGTTTGATGTTTTGATTGGAATTAATTTGCTGCGTGAAGGAATCGATGTTCCTGAAGTTTCTTTGATTGCTATTCTTGATGCTGATAAAGAAGGATTTTTACGAGCTGAACGTTCTTTAGTTCAGATTATTGGTCGTGCCTCAAGAAATGAACATGGTAAAGTTATCATGTACGCTGATTCAATTACTGATTCGATGCGAGGCGCAATCGATGCCACAGCTCGTCGTCGTCGCATTCAAAAGAAATTCAATGAAGAACATGGAATAACTCCTAAAACAATTGTTAAACCAATCAGGGATGCAATTTCAATGTTCCAGAAAGTCGATAATTCTTCATCTGAGGAAGAAAAGATCGATGATGATATCGACTTCAAGGATATGAGTAAAAAGGATCGACAAGAGCTTCTTGCCAATCTAACAGAACAAATGGAATCTGCTGCTAAGAAACTAGACTTTGAGGCAGCTGCCAATTTGCGTGATACGATTTTGGAATTAAAGGCGGAAATAAAATAGTATGTTAAATGATAAAATTGTTATTCATGGCGCCAGAGCACACAATTTAAAAAATGTTAACGTAACGATACCTCGAGATAAACTGGTTGTTATGACTGGTTTATCTGGCTCAGGAAAGAGTTCATTAGCCTTTGATACTTTGTATGCTGAGGGACAAAGAAGATATGTTGAAAGTTTGTCTTCTTATGCGCGTCAATTTTTAGGCCAGATGGATAAACCAGATGTTGATTCGATTGATGGTTTAAGTCCAGCAATTTCCATTGACCAAAAGACGACTTCAAAAAATCCTCGTTCGACTGTTGGAACGGTTACTGAAATCAATGATTATTTACGTTTGTTGTGGGCACGTGTTGGAACGCCAATCTGTCCTAATGATGGGACTAAGATTACCAGTCAGTCAGCTCAACAAATGGTCGATGCTATTTTGAAGTTAGGCGATAGAACTAAACTGCAAATTCTTTCGCCAGTAGTTAGATCAAAACGTGGTCAACATAAAAAAGCCTTGAATCAAATTAAAAAACAAGGTTACGTCAGAATTAGAGTTGATGGCGAAACTCGAGATATCGGTGAAGATATTGAATTGGATAAGAATAAGAAACACAGTATCGATGTCGTGGTCGATAGAATCGTTATCAATGACCATATCAAGTCACGTTTGTTTGATTCTGTCGAAGCTGCTTTAAGACTTTCGGATGGATATATGAATGTTGACGTTATTGGTTCTGATATGATGGTCTTCTCTGAAAAGAATGCCTGTCCAATTTGTGGTTTTACAGTCGGCGAGTTAGAACCACGTTTATTCTCGTTCAATGCTCCTTTTGGAGCTTGCGATAACTGTGATGGTTTAGGCATCAAACTTGAAGTCGACTTAGATTTAGTCGTCCCTGATCAAACTAAGACTTTAGCTGAAGGCGCATTAATGCCATGGAACCCAATCAGTTCGCAGTATTATCCTGAATTGTTGGCTCAAGCTTGCAAAGCATTTGGCATTGATATGAATACACCCTTTGAAAAAATGTCAAAAGAAGATCAAAACACTGTTTTATATGGTTCTGATGGCAAAACTTTCCACTTTCATTATGAAAGTGATTTTGGTGGCGTTCGTGATGTCGATGTACCATTTGAAGGCGTGATTCCAAATGTTAAACGCCGTTATCACGAAACTAATAGTGATTTTACACGTGAAGTAATGCGTAAATATATGACTGAATTGCAATGTCCTGTTTGTCATGGCAAGAGATTGAATCGTAAAGCACTAGCCGTTAAAATTTCTGGCAAAGATATTGCTGAAGTATCAGATATGTCGATTAAGAATGAATTGCCATTCTTTAAAGCTACAAAATTTGGTGAACAAGATACTGTTATTGCTAAACCAATTTTAAAAGAAGTTAAGGATAGACTTAGTTTTTTGATTAATGTTGGTTTGGAATATTTATCATTGTCACGTTCTGCAGGAACCTTATCTGGTGGTGAAGCACAAAGAATTCGTTTGGCTACTCAGATTGGTTCTAATCTATCTGGCGTCATGTATATTTTGGATGAACCCTCAATTGGATTGCATCAAAGAGATAATGACCGTTTGATTAATTCACTTAAGAAAATGCGTGATTTAGGCAATACTTTAATCGTGGTCGAACATGATGAAGATACGATGCGAGCAGCTGACTATTTGATTGATGTAGGACCAGGTGCTGGTGAAGCCGGTGGTCAAATCGTAGCAGCTGGAACTCCAGCAGAAGTTGAAAAAAATCCTAAGTCGTTGACTGGTCAATATTTGGCTGGTAAGAAGTTTGTTCCTGTTCCTTTAGAGCGACGCAAGGGCAATGGCGAATTCGTCGAAGTATTCGGTGCTGAAGAAAATAATCTTAAGAAACTAAACGTTAAGTTTCCTTTGGGTAAATTCATTGTTGTGACAGGAGTTTCGGGTTCAGGTAAATCTACTTTGGTCAATATGATTCTCAAACGGGCTTTGGCTCAAAAGATGAATCATAATTCACAAAAACCTGGTAAATATAAGAAGATTACTGGCTATGAAAATCTCGAGAAGATGATTGCTATCGATCAAAGTCCAATTGGTCGGACTCCACGAAGCAATCCAGCTACTTATACCGGCGTCTTCGATAATATCAGAGATTTATTTGCTCAAACTAATGAAGCTAAGCTCAGAGGTTATAAGAAGGGCAGGTTCTCCTTTAATATCAAAGGCGGACGTTGTGAAAACTGTCACGGCGATGGAATTATTAAGATTGAGATGAACTTCTTGCCTGATGTTTACGTTCCTTGCGAAGTTTGTCATGGAACTCGCTATAACTCCGAAACGCTTGAAGTTACTTATAAAGGTAAAAATATTGCTCAAGTTCTTGATATGAAGGTTTCTGAAGCTCTTGATTTCTTTAGCAATATTCCTAAGATTAGACGTAAATTGCAAACTATCAAGGATGTTGGATTAGGCTACGTTTCTTTGGGACAATCTGCTACGCAATTATCTGGTGGTGAAGCTCAAAGAATGAAGTTGGCTTCTGAACTTTATAAGAAGTCTAATGGCAAGAATTTTTATATTCTTGATGAACCTACAACTGGTTTGCATACGGACGATATCAAACGTTTATTGGCTGTCTTGCAAAGATTAGTTGACGAAGGCAATACTGTTCTAGTAATTGAACACAATTTAGATGTTGTTAAGTCAGCTGATTGGCTAATTGATTTAGGCCCAGATGGTGGTGAAGGTGGAGGCGATATCGTCGCTACTGGAACTCCAGAGGATGTTAGTGAAGTTAAGAAAAGTTATACTGGTCAATATTTGAAACCAGTTTTGCTTCGTGATACGAAACGGACTAAAGAAGCTCAAGCTAAATCAGAAAATAAAATTTAGATAAAAATAAGCATGGCAACTAAGACTGTTGTCATGCTTATTTGCGTACTTAAAAAGTCTAATCTACCTTGATGAATTTATTCGTTGCGACGCGGTAGTAATTGACGCCATTAATCGTAGCCACTTGGTCAACTTTCCAGGCCGAATCACTTGGTAAAGTTAAGGAGAGTTTTTGACCGAATTCGTTGTAAACAACAGCTTTTTTGGTCAATTTGATAACAGTTTTGACGGATTTATAAGAATAGAGATTGCTCTCTTTGATCCATTCGTCATTTCCTATTCGATACATTAACGTACCATCGATTTTTGCGAAGCCATCGCAGAACCATTCGCTGTTAGGAGAAAAAGCAATATTAATAGTTTGTCCCTTAGAGTTGTAAACTTGACTTGTTTGAGTTAAATGAATAGCTTGCTCGTTAATTAAGGGAGTGAAGAAGACAGCACTGTCGACAGCTAAGTATTCGTTGTTGGCAACTTCATAAAATTGTTGACCATTCATAGTAACAATCTTAAAGTGATTCCATTCGCTATTAGGGACTAGTTTAATACTGATAGTTTTGTCATTTTGGTCGACCAGACGAGTATCAGCACCAAAAGTTCTGACGACATTTTCGGGATTTTGTTGAGCAAAGTAGTCAGATGCTTTGACCCATTGTCCGGTATTTAATTGATAAAATGTTTGCTTGTCTTGTCTCATAGTCGAAAGAATATTGGCATTAGTAGCATTGACCTTTGAACCTGTGACTAATTTACCGGAGCTATCATAAACTGGAATCAAATTCGAGTTATTTGTTTCAGTAGCAGGTGGTGTCGTGATAGGGGATTCGATAGGTTCTTCATTTTGAATCTCTATTGGTGAGAAAATCAGATTGACTACTTGAGGATTTTGAGTGTAATTACCCGTCAAGAGTTCAGGCGAACTGGCTAATTCATATCCAGGAACCAAAGCGTCGTCAGTCAGGTCGTAAGCATCACCAATATTGACTCCATTGATAGTTTTGACTAAAGGAGTTCCATCTTCGATGATTGGCTGTTGGTCAGTATCGAGGTAATTGATAGTTACATTGGGATGTGCCTGCCAAATTACTGGTTGACCATTTAAAATAAAGTAATTTAAATTGGCATTGCCGTAATTTTTATTGACGAAGTTATTAGGATCAGAACCGTACCCAAAACCAACATAACCATAAGAGATAACTTGAGCAGTGGGGTCGGGATGTTCCAAAATATATTTGTCGTTACCTAAATTGGTCAAATTATCAGTTGTTAAATATTGTTGAGGAACGGAATTAGAGAAGTGATAGCCACTGGCTAAATCATCGCCATCAAGTCCTAAAACAGGACTGGCAGTGATTGCAATCGGTTGATTGCTGACCGCATAAATGGGCGTCTTGATATAATTGACGTTATTTTCAGCAATAATCGAAACATTATTGCCGGTCTCAGTTCCTTTCAGAGGAGTTAAGTCAGTAATAGCACTGTTTCCTAATTGAATATTGGCAGAGGTAGCACTATTAGCATAATTAACCAACCAAGGGCCAATTTCTGCTAATTGTGGGTCGTTGATACCAGAGTTATAAGAAACATCGAGATTACCATTAAGAGCGACTACAGTTGCATTTTGGACATTTAACTTTGTTAATTGACTGACGTCGATTTCTTTTTGAGAGTAATTGTTAAAATTGCCAGTTAGATTGAAATAAGAAAAGTTTAGATTATCTAGTGGCGTTAAATCTTGATCTGAATTAGCATCTGACGCTAATTTAGCTTGGAAATAAACTTTGGTATTAGCTGGTAACATTTGTAAATATTGCATGCCATTAAGACTTTCAATAGGCGTCGTTTGAGTGACGTTCATTGAAGTGCCAGATGTGGTTGCTAGGTATTTGATGACGCTAGCATTAAAAGTTCCGCCTTGATAATTTTTGATGTCGCTAGCAGTAATATTTCCACTATCAGGAATATTTAATGTCTGTTTAAAAACTTTTTCCAATAGAGGATCAGTTATGGTCAAAGGAGTATCATCTGTTGGTGCAGTTACTGGAGACGTTGGCGTAGTTACAGTTGAAATAGTTGATGTAGATGATGCGCTTGAAGTAGTTGGCGGAGAAGTTTTTGCTGGGGATGTGGCTGTAGTTGAGGTTGCATTGGTATCAGTACCAGCAGCAGTTTGATTTGTGGAGGGACTCGTCGTATTTGAAGATGGCGTCGCTTGCGTGGAATTAGTGGAATTATTCGTATTTTCATTGGTTGTTTGCGAACTAGTTGTTGCGACAGAACCAGTTTGTGTGTCACTAGCATTGGTAGAGGTGGCAGTTGGTTCAGTTTGAGTTGTGATATCAGCTTTTACAGTTGTCGTTAAGGTTGTAGCGGAGAATAAGAAGACACCTAGAGCAATAATTTTTTTGTTTAAAATCATAATTGAAATCACCCCTTTTTAAGATTCGGGGTAATATTAATTCCGAATTAAACGGACTACCAAATATTTTATACGGTTAAAGCGGTATCTGTACTATTTGTCCGTATTAATAATTTTTTTGATATTCAAGAAGCAATTTTTAAGAATAATTTTAATTATCACTTAAAAACTGACACGCCCGGCTTGTTGTGTTATGCTTATATTCGAATGTGAGGTGCAGTATGGCAGAAGATATGCTTAGTTTGGTTATCGTAACCGGAATGAGTGGTGCAGGTAAGACTGTTGCAATGCAATCTTTTGAAGATTTAGGCTATTTTTGCATTGATAATATGCCACCAAACTTGCTTCCTAAATTTTGGGAGCTAGTCCACGAATCCGGCAAAATCAAAAAAGTTGCTCTAGTCGTGGATATTAGATCACGATCTTTCTATGATGAAATCTTCTCGATGCTTTCAAAGATGGATGAAGATGAGCAAGAGAAACATCAAAAAGTCGATATGAAAATCCTCTTCTTGAATGCCTCAGATGAAGAATTAGTTTCACGTTATAAAGAAACTCGCCGTAGTCATCCTTTGGCTATGGAGGGCCGTTTATTAGATGGAATTCAAAAAGAGCGAGAAATCTTAGGAGAAATCAGAAGTCGTGCGTCAGTCGAAATTGATACGACTGAATTGACTCCGAGACAGCTTCGTGAAGAGATATTCGATAATTTTCAAGAAACGTCAGAAGTACCAGCTTTCCACATTGAAGTGATGTCATTTGGCTTTAAATATGGTTTGCCCATTGATGCTGATATTGTAATGGATGTCAGATTTTTGCGAAATCCATTTTATGTTAAAGAATTGAAGACGCAAACAGGTGAAGATAAAGCTGTTTATGATTACGTCATGGATGATGCTGAAACTAAAAATTTCTATGATAAATTTTATAGTTTGTTAAAGGATATTGTTCCCGGATATGAAAAAGAGGGAAAAACCAGTTTAACGATTGCAATTGGATGTACTGGTGGCCAACACCGTTCAGTAGCGATTGCTCAACGTCTTGGTAGTGATTTGAAGAAATTAAAATACTACGTAGACATTACTCATCGTGACATGGAAAAATCTCAAAAGAAGGTAATCGAACATGGCAACAAATAGGATAGTTCGGGTTGTTAAAGGACGTCGTCCCAGAGTTGTAGTTATAGGTGGGGGAACTGGTTTACCAGTTGTACTAAAAAGTTTAAGAAGAATGGATGCTAATATTACCGCAATCGTTACCGTAGCTGATGATGGGGGATCATCTGGCGTGATTCGCGATTATATCAACGTTGTCCCTCCTGGGGATATCAGAAACGTTTTAGCTTCCTTATCTGATTTACCAAAGGTAGATTTGGATGTCTTTCAATATCGTTTTAAGACTAACGATGATTTCTTTTCCGGTCATGCGATTGGAAATTTGATTATTGCAGCTTTAAACGAAATGTCACCTAATATTTTCGATGCCGTACAAGAACTATCTGAAATGATGCGTGTTGATGGTCATGTTTATCCAGCTAGCAATACCAAATTGACGTTGCACGCTGAATTTACTGACGGAACTAAATTAGCTGGTGAGCATGAAATTACTCACTCAGGTAAACATGTTAAACGAGTTTGGGTCACTGATTCAGATGAACCAGAAAAAGAACCTAAATCTGTTATTTCAGTTATTGCCTCAATTATGCAGGCTGATGTAGTGGTTTTAGGACCAGGAAGCTTGTTTACTAGTATTTTGCCTAATTTAATGATTAGCGATATTGGTGAAGCAGTTAAAAAGACTTCAGCTGAAATTGTTTATATTTGTAATATCATGACACAGATTGGTGAAACAGAAGGTTTTACTGATGCTGATCACGTTCGAGTTTTGAATCGCCACCTAGGTGGTAATTTTATTGATACTGTACTTGTTAATACGAGAAAGGTACCAGACGGTTACATGGATCATAAGAAATATGATGAATATGTCAACCAAGTTGAAACGGACTTTGGCGGTTTGCGAGCAATGGGATGCAAAGTTATCCAAGATGACTTTTTATCATTGCACGACAAAGGCGCCTTTCACGATGGAGAAAAAGTTGCTAAAGAAATTATCAACTTATCTCTACAATCAGGAAATAGAAAAAATGAGGTGAGACGTTAGTGGCTTCTTACGCTAGTGAAGTGAAACAGGAGCTAACGAAATTAGTCGTTCATCCAGAACATGCAAGAGTTGAGTTATCGGCCTTGTTAAGGATGAATGGCTCTTTGAGTCTGCAAAACCATCACTTCGTCTTGACCGCACAAACTGAAAATGCTGCCATTGCAAGGAGAATCTTTTCTTTGCTTAAGCAAAAATATGGCATTGAATCAGAATTGATTGTGCGTAAAAAGATGAAATTAAAAAAGAACAACCAATATCTAGTTCGTTTAAAACATGGCACGAATGAAGTTTTGACCGACCTAGATATTCTAGATGAATCTGGCTTATCGATTAATACCGATGTACCAGAAGAAGTTTTAAATGAAGATCAAAGAATGCGTTCCTACTTACGTGGGGCTTTTCTAGCAACCGGAAGCGTGAATAATCCTGAAACTTCCAGATATCATTTGGAAATTTATTCACTCTATGAAACGCATAATGACGGCATTGCTCAAATGATGAATCACTTTCATTTGAATGCTCGAACAACTAAACGTCGTAATGGCTATATCACTTATTTGAAGGAAGCTGAAAAAATTGCTGACTTCTTACAAGTAATCGGAGCAACCAACTCGATGCTGAAGTTTGAAGATATTCGAATCGTGCGTGATATGCGTAATTCAGTTAATCGTTTGGTCAATTGCGAAAATGCTAATATCAATAAGACTGTGGCAGCAGCTGAACGTCAAGTTGAAAACATTAAGCATTTGCAGGCAACAGTTGGATTAGAAAATTTACCTGATAAATTACGAGAAATTGCCGTATTACGACTTGAGAATCCAGAAGTTTCCTTAAAGGAATTGGGCGATATGGTGCCAAGCGGACCTATCTCTAAGTCGGGTATCAATCACCGTTTAAGAAAATTAAATGAAATGGCTGAAGCCGATAAAGTTTAAAAAAAGAAACCAGACAATGATGTCCGGTTTCTTTTTTTAAATGATGAATAGACTGATACCAAGCAAGATAAAAATTAATAAAGAAAAAGCTAATAAAACATAATAAATTTTTGGCGTTAGCCAATTTATTTTAAAAGATGCATGATGCATTTTTTTAGTTTTAACAGTAATCAAGCTGTATTGATTGAGCGAATATGGAACTTTTTTTCCATTAACAGTAACTTGATAGTCCAAGGATTTATAACCATAGGTAGGTAAAGAAATTTTTCCCGAAGGAATGTTTTTACCTGACCAAGTAACGCTATCAGTTGAGGTAGTGGGATAAAGAGCAAGTTCTTTATTTTGAATTTGTCCAAGGTGATTTGACAGCAAATAAATGATGGACTGATCTAAAAACATCCCATCGGTACCTTGTTGCAATGGCGTAGTGTTTGGGGAGTAGTCAGGTAAGAGTGAACGCATGATTTTATCGCTGTTAATACCAGTAGATGAAAGTTTTACGACATTATTTTGCGGAATTTGTTTTTGAGTATTGTTAGTAACAACAACAGCGTCATCAGCCATGAAATGTTGATTATGAATGGCAGTTTTAGTAGCCATTGGAAAACTAATAATTACCATGATTAGCAAAATAATTGAGGCCAGTGATTTTTTGAAAGTTTTCAAAATCAAAATTATCGGAATTACGCCAATGAAGATTCCAAAGCGCCAATTGGCAACTTGGAAGTTGTTGATAATGGGCACGTTGTTGAAGAGTTTCCAAGGAAAGATGTCAGTCGAGAGAACAATCAAAACTAATTCAACTAAATACCAAGGAAGAACGTTGCGCCAATTATTCTTGCGAAGACCAATCAAGGAAACGACTAAGAGAATAGCAGTCGTTAGACTGATAGTAGCTTTAGAATCCCAAGCAAGATTGCTGATTAAGCCTAAAACTGTTGGGCTGGTAATGTTGCCTTTGCCAAAAGGAGATAACAGGCCCGTTTTTGAAATAGTCATCACTCGATAAATTATTGGCAAAGATAGGATAATCGTTAAAATAGCCTCGATGAGAAGATTTAACCAGGCTTTAAAATTGTGCTTGATTACGGTGTTGACGATTAAAAAGATTCCCACAACGATTCCTAAAGTGATTGCACTTAAGAGATGGGAATTGACAACAATCGTCATTAATAAAGCCGTTTTGATAATCAACTTTTTATCTAATTGTTGACTTTGAATAATCTCTTTAAAAGTAAAGAAAATTGGAAAGATAAAAATCATGATAATCGCTGTTCCAGATTGCATCTCACCGGTAAGATCTTTTAGAACTGAGCCAGATAAGGCAAAAATGGCAGCTGCCATAACGGCGTTATGACTGTTGAAACGTTTATTTAATGATAGAAAGGTTACGATAAATGAAGCCAATGCTATCAAAGTTCTGATAGCAATTATTTGATGAATTGGTGTTAAAAAATTGGTAAGTAATACAAAAGGCCATAAAGTAAAGTCAGGATACATCCCATTGATAGCCTGACCGGTGAAGAAGAAAGTATTGAAGTTGACCCAGCTTGGTAGGTGATGGGATTGAAACGCTAATCTGATTTCATAAATTCTTTGCGAATGAAAAATTGTATCGTATGCTGCGACCATGTAATTAAAGTGAAATTGCCAAATAGTCCAGCCAAAAAGAAATGCGAAAAACCCCAGTGCAATAATAATCGTAAGCCAAGTTGATTTATTTTTTAAATTCACAGTAAAACTCCCCTAAAATTAAGTAATTCAGACTCTTATTATACTTCAAGGTGTCTATGTGAAAAAAGGGCTGTACGATAAATAAAGTTGATAGGTATTTTGCAATCAACTTTATTTTTGTATACCATTTATTAGTAATAACCATTTAAGAACACCAAAAAAGGACACCATTCATGCCCTTTAGATGTTCGACCCTCTACAGCTTCACAATGAAAGGAATTTGAATGATGC
>NZ_VDFO01000050.1:0-16518 GCF_009600995.1 Companilactobacillus halodurans
ATGTATATTACTATAACAACAAAAGGATAAGGACAAAATTGGCCGGAAAGACACCGGTAGAATACCGGAATCTTTCCGACCAACTGATTGCCTAAAATAAACTCCAATTAATGGGGTTCACTTCATTGGAGTATCATGCTTTATTTTTTCTAAAAAAAAGTGATTTCCATTTATAATTGTCTTATAATAATTTTAATTTACAAAAATTAATAAATGAAATTATTCATTAGAAAGCGGGCCAGCGTATGTGGGGAATCAAAAAATTTTCAGAACTAACAACTAAGGAACTTTTTGAAATTTTGTATCTTCGTACCAAGATTTTCGTAGTTGATCAAAAAAGAATCTATCAAGAAGTCGACGACCAAGATTTGCATTCCATTCATATTTTTGACATGGTCGACGGAAAAATTGCTGCTTACGCTCGAGTTTTCAGCCAAGATAATAAAGTTAGCTTTGGACGCGTAGTGACTGAACCAAGCTTTCGTGGACAAGGATTAGGCAATGAACTGATGAAACATGTTTTAAAAGTAATTCACGATGAATTTCCTAATAGAGAAATTGAAATAGAGGCTCAAGCCCAAGTTCAAGGTTTCTATGAGAACTTCTCTTTTGAAGCCCAGGGAGATACTTTTATATTTCAACACACTCCCCATATCAAAATGACGCATGCAGCAATATCTGCATAAAAAGCCACCAATTCAGATTTGAATTGGTGGCTTTTTTTAAAGGACGTTAAATAGTCCTAAGATTTTTATTATCACGATAGCTAAAATAATACTCAACAATGCATGAATCATAAACAAAATTGAAAAAGCAACGAAATATACAGAGCCACTGATAACAGCAGTTCTAATATTAAAGACATATAAAAATGAGCCCAATAATATCAGAAAAACTACCCAAGGCAAAATCCCTTTATTCACCGTTATAAAGTCGTTACGGCTTAGGTCATAGCCTGTACTAGCAATCATAATCGTTAAAATAATATAAACGATAAGCATTCCAAAAGAAGCATTAGAAAAGCTCGATTTTAAATTATCCAAGACCGAATCAAAGATCATCGAAACTGACAATTGAGTATTGATACTCAAGCTTTGAGCGAGTGACGTCATACTAAATTGGGCCTGCAATAGAAATTTTTGCAAAAAGTACAAGACTAATGAGCACATATAATACGGTGCCAGACCAATAAAGAAATTACCCAACATTTGATAGACGTTACGGTCATTATAACGATGGTCGACAGACCCCAACGACCCGGAACGTTTATAATTGAGATTCAATAATTGGACGTGCGTGACCTGATGACCAAATAAATAAGCAAAAATTGCATGGCCCAGTTCGTGAATCACGACCCCAAGTCCTCCGACGACTAGCTGACTGTTATTGCCCAAATTATTAACTAAAACGACTTTTGAATAATGTCCCAACCAAGAAACTAGCAAAGATGTTACATAAGGGACAACTGTAAAAATCACAATAAAGGTTATTACAAAACCAAAGTAACTATTCCACAAAACGATTTCTCCTTGCATAATTTTTCTAATTATAACATTGGAAATCACTTATTTTGATTTGTTAAACGACGATTTGTTTCATTCTTAAGCAATTTATAAATTGTGGCAGCTACTGGTACTCCTAGTAGCATACCAACGATGCCACCAAGTCCGCCACCAACGGTAATGGAAGCTAAGACCCAGATTCCCGGCAATCCTAATGAAGTTCCAACAACTTTTGGATAAATCAAATTACTTTCAATTTGTTGCAGTACCAAAATGAAAACAACGAATAAAACCGCTTCTAAGGGCGAATTGACAGCAATGAGTAAGAATCCTACTGCACCACCCATCCAAGCTCCTAAAATAGGAATTAAAGCGGTTATAGCGACGAATGCTCCCACAGATAATGCATAAGGAAATCTAAACAAAAGCATTCCTAAAGTACATAAAGTACCTAAGATAATGGCTTCAGTAACTTGACCAACGATAAAGCTAGTAAACATTTTATTAGTTGTACTGAGAACATAATGGGTCTTTTTTAAGTGTGATTCTTTCATAAAAGCTCGACTTACACGATCGATTTGTGAAGCCAATTTTTCTTTGTTACTCAAAATATAAATGGCAAAAGTTATGGCTAAAATAAAATTGACAATTCCCTTACTAATGCCCGTAACAATCTTAAAAGTTGAACCAAAAACGCCACTAAAACCTGACGATAAGTATTTCATTACCTTCGATTGAACTGAGGTCCAATCGATATTGGTTGATTTGATTTGATCGACTAAGACTGAATCATGATTGATTTTTTGAATCGCATTCGACAAATCAGTAAAGAATGTTGGAATCGACTTGAAAAAGCTAGTCAAAGCACTAATAAATTGTGGCAAGACAAGACTGAATACCCCTGTCATTACTAAAATAACGATAATCAGAGATAACAGAATTGCTATACCACGTCGCGACTTTTGCAACCACTTCATCTTTGTTTTTGAGAACAAATGCTTTTCAATCTTGGCACATAAAATATTCAGAGCATATGCCAAAACAGCTCCTAAAATTAACGGCATAATCACGCCGAGCAGATTTAAGAAGATTTGATAAATCTGGCTTGGATAAATTAAAAGAAATAATAATAAAACAGCAATGATTCCATATTTTATAATATTTCGACGATTTATTTCCATATTGTCTCCCTCTTCTATTATCTACCCAATATAACATAAAAAAGGACGCCACCAAATGTGTGACGTCCTCGTAGAATCATATTTTTTAAGCCTTGTTGCCAACAACCCAACGTTTGATCAATTCGACTTCTTTTTCGTTTTGATTAAACTCTGAGAATACCAATGCCTTATTCATATAATTCTTAACTTTTTTATTATATCCGTTAACTCGACTCTCATTCATTGCTAATTGTGCATAAATTCTTGCAATATAATATGTCACATGATTTTGTGCACAAACTTTTACCCCATAATTTAACAAGGTATTAGCTGTTTCTAAGTCTGTTCGTTCGGAATAGTAAATTGCACAGTAGAAAATAATATTAATATAACGCCATATCTTCGTTACATCGTCAATCGACATTGTATAAATATTATTGAAGACCTTGCTGAAATAGTATTCACTCTTTTGATCATCGCCTTGCTTAGCATAAACCATGCCCATGCCAACATATGACAAGAAGGTGAATATTGTTTCTTCTTGCGTATCTAATTCGGAGATGATTCTATTAAAATCAAAGACCGCATCAAATAAATCTCCATCATCCAAAACGTTTAAATAACCCTTTAAATAGTAATACTGCATCAAACCTTCTTTGTCATGAATCAAATCATCGACATCAATTGACTGTATGATCTTCCAAGCATCTTTATACTCTTGAATAATCAAGTTAAATTCTGCCTTGTTCATTTGTTTCACGACTTTTTGACACTTATTATCTTTAACGCCGATAATACTATCCAAAGATAATCCTAGTCGGTTACATAATTGAATCAGGATTTTTAGTGAGGGTATTTTACCGTTATTCTCAAATTTACTCAAAGTTGCTTGAGTACAGATACCGTTACTCAATTCCTTTTGAGAGAGACCTAACTCTTTTCTTTTATCAATAAACGTCTGTATATCCACGCCATCGCCCCTATATATAATTATTTTATATCAATAATTATTTTAATTATATACCCACATCTCAGCCTTGTCATTTCTGTTTAGACTTGTTAGACGAATCGTATCTCATTTAAATATCTTACCATATGATATATAGAATAGTATTCATAAATAATTATTCCTATAGTGAATAATCAAGTCTTTTTATGACAAAAAAAATTGGAATTTCTTCCAATTTTTAAGAAGCTTATTTATTTTTTAAATCATTGTAGGAATTAATCTTAGTCATATAAGTTGGAACTGCTAGACCAACCTTTGCGCCTTCAAGATTTGCTCCAAGATCTTCAACTTGATTCTTGTAATCAGCGTAGAATTTAGCCGAAGTCTTAGGTAACCAAGCACTCACGGTAGCATCAGCAGCTTTAGTAGCAACTGAAGCCCAAACAGGTTGCATTTCCATTGACTGAATCGTAACATTATAGCCTTTGTCTCGCAAGACTTGAGCAATAACGTTAGTTGAAGCAATTTCAGAATCCCAAGCAACATAAGTTAACTTGATTGATTTTTTACCAGTGGCTTTATTTACACCCTTAGTCCACCTATCAACAGTCTTCTTATTTTTCTTGATCCACTGCTTAGCAGCAGTCTTTGGAGATTTACCAGCATTTACTTCCAACATAACATCAGACATTTGTGATGGTGTCCAGTGGAATTGATCCAAAATCTTATAGGCTCCTGGAGAATCTTTCTTCAAGCCCTTACGAACAATCGTACTGATATGTTCAGCTTTTCCATAAACATTCTTAGGATCTTTTAAAAATTTCAACTTATATTTTTTAAACATCCAGTGTGGTTGCCAACCGGTAATCACAATGGCTTGTTTATTTTTATAAGCTTTATCTAAAGTACTAGTCATCGCAGAAGTTGAACTTGGTTGTAGTTGCCATTTATTGCTTACACCCAAATGATACTTCTTGATAGCTGTTTGAGTAGTACTCATTTCACCAGCACCAGCATCGATACCAGTGATTGTGTAATTCACTTGAGGCCCCAATTTTTCCTTACTGTTATATGGAGCTGTTTCAGAACTGCATGCGGAAATAATTGGGATAATTAGTATTGCTAATAAGAAAAGTTTGATAAACTTTTGTTTTTTCAAAAAATCCCTCCTAGTTCTTTCTGCGGTTTCTTGTCAATGATTGTGTCAATCTATCAAGAATAATAGCCAAGATAACGATTGACAAACCGGCAGCAAATCCGTTACCAGCATCGTTTCTACCAACGGCGAAGTAAACTTCAGTACCAAGTCCCATGGCACCGATCATAGAAGCAATAACAACCATAGATAGTGAAAGCATCATACTTTGGTTGACACCAGCCATTAAACTTGTCTTGGCAATTGGCAATTCAACCTTAAATAATTTTTGCCATTCAGTGGATCCAAAGGAATCCGCAGCTTCAATCAATTCATTTGGTACTTCACGAATACCCATATTAGTCATACGAACTGTTGGTGGCATAGCAAAGATAACTGAAGCTACGATACCAGGAACCATACCAATACCGAACAAGGCAACAGCAGGAATCAAATAAACGAAGGCTGGCATTGTCTGCATAAAGTCAAGGATAGGTTTCAAGATAATCTCGGCAATATGGCTCTTAGCCATCAAAATACCTAATGGAATACCAATAACAATGGCAATCAAACTAGCTGTTAAAACCAAGGTTAAAGTTTGAGTCATGTCACGCCAGTAATTTAAGTTCCAAATCAATAGTAGACCTAGAAACTCAAATACTATTAAGCCCCAATTTTGTTTGTCTCGATTGACAAACAAAGTTAATGCCAAAATTATAACAATAAATAACCAGATTGGAATTAAATCGAAGACCCATTGAAAGGCATTGTTGATTCCTCCAATAAAGTTAGTAATTGCATTGAAAAAGCCTGTAAACTTAACTAACCAATCGACGAAACCATCGATCCAATCAGCTAACGGAAGCTTGGGAATGCTGGCCAATAATAAAAGACTATTCAAAATCGCTCACCTCATTTCCTGCTAAGGCACCAAGAACAGCACCACGGACAATAATACCTTTCAATTGCTTCTTGTCATTAACGACAGCAAATGGAATACCTGTTTGTGAAATATCATCCATTAAGTCAGAGATTGGTGTATCTTCAGAAGTTGTTGGAACCTTATCTTGAATAATAGGTTTCATATCCCCTTTCTTTTCACGAACTAGCTTGATAACATCGTTGGCATCAACGACACCAATCAATTTACGTTCGTTGTTAATGATATAAGCTGTTGAAACTTCATTAGCTCTCATCATCTTCAAAGTCAAAAGTGGACCAGCTTTTTCGATATTGATTGTCATTGGACGAATCATAACGTTACCAGCTGTCAAGACCTTACTTCTATCAACGTTTTCAATGAATTCTTCAACATATTCGTTGGCTGGATGAGTCAAAATATCTTCAGGAGTACCAGTTTGAACAACACGGGCATCCTTCATAATCATGATTCGATCACCAAGCTTCAAAGCTTCATTCAAATCGTGACTGATAAAAATAATTGTCTTATGTAATCTGTCCTGAATATCCAAGAGTTGATCTTGCATATCAGTTCTGTTCAATGGATCTAGAGCTGAGAAAGCCTCATCCATCAATAGTATTTCGGGATCGTTCGCTAAAGCACGAGCCAATCCGACACGTTGTTGCATACCACCAGATAATTGATCAGGATACTCATCGTTATATCCAGTAATACCAACAGTTTCAAGTGCTTCATTGGCTTTTTTATCACGAGTTTCTTTATCTACTCCCTGAATTTCCAAACCATATGATGCATTATCCAAAACGGTTCTATTTGGTAACAAACCGAAGTTTTGGAAAACCATACTCATTTTCTTACGACGAACATCACGAAGTTTCTTTTTATCCATCTTCATGACACTTTCGCCATCAATCAATACTTCACCCTCAGTGGGCTCAATAAGACGATTGACCATTCTTACTAATGTTGATTTACCACTACCAGAAAGACCCATGATAACGAATATCTCACCATCATTAATCTTAAAGTTTGCTCGATCAACACCAATAGTGGCGCCTGTTTCCTTGAGAATTTCTGCTTTACTTTTGCCTTGACGGCTTAACTCTTTAGCTTTGTTAATGTGCTTACCAAAGATTTTTGTTAAGTTCTTGACTTCTACTTTTGCAGTACCCTTATTAGTACTCATTAAATCCCCCATTCTTGGAATTGAAATAAACATACTTTCCTATGTTCATTATTTAGGAATAAAAAAGCTGTTATTTAACTTCATAAATAACAACGACCCTTATTACCCTAACAAATATAATTTGTATAGGCAAATAATTGGATTAATTTTAAGCAGTATAGTTGGAAAACAATTCCATTTTTATTTTTAAAAAGCAGCTTAAGAATCCCTTAGCATCAAGGTTTTTAGTTGATGGTCAAAAACAAATATTTTTATTTTCAAAAAAATATTCTCACCGTTTATCTTTGTAACCGTTTTCTTGGTTATGAATACATAAAGAAAATTTAGTAATATTTATTCCTGTACTATATTTTTTATAATAGCAGGTTATAAACCATTTTTAAAATTATAACCTTTATTAATTTAAATTTTATTTAAAAGTTGAGCCGCCAAAAAAAATAGAGTAATTTCACTAATATAGGAAGTTACTCAAAAAAGCAGTAAATATTTAATCTCTTTTCATATTTTTCTTGACGAATTTTTCAGTTCCATCAATTCTAGCTTGACCATAGTATTCACATTTAAAATTAACAACATCTAAAGTTTCTTGTAATTGATCCATTTGACTTAAAACTGACTTACGCAACTCATGAAACATTTCCAAGCGTTTATCCAAAGTCGAATCGCCCTCAAGCACCCAAGCTGTAAATTGCTTAATATCCTTAATTGACATCCCGGCATTTTTCAAACACTCAACCATATTCAATGAGTCAAGATTAGCTTTTGTAAAACGACGAACACCAGAACTGTTCTTTTTTAAATTAGGAATGAGTCCCTCTTTATCGTAATAACGGATTGTTGGCACTGATAAGTGGAACTTTTCGGCTGCTTCGCTAATTGAATAAGTTACCATCATTTCTTCCATAAATTTTCCTCCGAATTCTCTTAAACCTAAAGTTAAATTCAGGTGATGAGATGATTTTATAACTTATTTAATTGAAATACAAAAATATATAATTTGCGAATATCAAAAAAGACTATCAAATTCCAAATTGGAAAAATTTGATAGTCTTTTAATTTTTGTAAATTTAAAACGAGCTAATGCCTTATTTTCTACTTATTTGCCCAAGTTTTTGTTAAGAAGTAACTATTCATCTTATATTCAGTGTTTTCTGGATTGGCTTTTTTGGTCTTATAATAGCCCTTCAAATGATGATCGAGCATTAACCAACCTCTCCAGCCCATGTGAATAGTATCTTCAGCAATGTAGTTAGGATTCTTAACATTAGATAAATCTACGATATTGTTGAATCCTTGCGATTTCAATTGATATTTGATTTTCTTATCAAAATTAGTAATTGAGCTCATAGGCATGCCTGTATATTTAACCCAGTGTGGATTAATCGGTTGAATAACAAACATTACTTCAACTTTATTTTGAGCGAACATATAGAGTAGCGCCTGAAAATCATTATATTCTGGTGAATGAGTATATGTTACATGACGGTGAGCATTTTTATAAATAATGATTCTCTTCTTTAACTTACGTCTATAAAATGAATCACCTATTTGTAAATCGTTATCGTGCGAGTGTTTCTTAGCTAATTTAACAGCCAGTTTGTTCAAATGTTTGTAGTCGTAAGTATCAGGCAATTGAGCTGACGCTTTATTGATTTGTCCTTGGTGGTCATTCATGGACAATGATCCAAATAAATCATCTTGGCTCTGCAAACTTGAACGGGCAATGTCTCTAATATAGAAACGTTGAAAATCTGTTATCTGCTTACCTTCAGAAATACGTTCTAAGGCATCATCTTCGATTGGGCCTTTACTAACACCTAAATCGATAATTCTGCTGGCTACGTACTTGTTCATCTTTTTATCGCCGTGATTGGAGTTCAAGATAAAACCTGTCAACTGCAACGGCGATAATAAATATTTGAAAGCATCAGACGGTACACCGGATTTGGTAAACCATTGTGGAGAAATAATGAAAACAGCTTTATTTCCCTTTAGATTAGTCATCCCACCAACATTCATTGCCTGTGTCAATGAAGCAGTTCCCGGATTACCTTGCAAAAATGGCTTATTCTTCCAATGATATTTTTGCGCCATGGAAGATGGATGGAACGGATCCATTCTAGAAAGTTCCGACGAACCAATGATAGGAATGTAGTTTTCCTTCTCAGCGGCATTCTTAACGCTCTCGCCTTTTAAGACCCGAGTATCAAGGGAAGTTGCAGCTTGATCAACCTTTTTTGGTGTAACGGTTTTAAAGTTGATGGGCGTCCAGAGAAGGATCAATAAAGCAGCAATAGCAACTATAACAGGTCCAAAAATCATCCATAACTTTTTTTTCATAATCTATTCCAATTCTTGTACACGTTGGGCAATTTTATTAATTGTTGACCATTGTGAACGGTCGAATTCAGAAACTGGTACTTGAATACCAAAATCATCTTGTAATGTAACTAAAACTTCAACAGTTGCCATTGAGTCTAAAACGCCATCTTTGAATAAATCTTGATCCATGTCTTGACCAGCGTCGTCCAAACCTGTTACATCTTGTAAAATACCTACAATTTTGTTTTTAATTTCGTCCATAATAAATTCTCCTAACTAAACCATAATTTGTCTAAAATTCCTGAAAAAATCATAAAACTGAAACATACAATGTTAAATGTTAAAAATATTGCAAATGCTTGTGTAAATTTGTTGCTAGGAATACTCTTCCGGTGTTTCTTTTTAAATCTCAACCAAGCATCGTTCGTAATCATAGCCCCAGCGTGGAACAAGCCGTAAACGATGTAGAACCAAGTCTCACCGTGCCAAAAGCCCATGATTAAAAACAACATCAAGTATCCAAAGTTAGCAATATTAACTCGGCTCTTAATCCACTTGTGTTTAATCATCGTGAACATCAAACGCATATAGATAAAATCACGGAACCAAAATGATAAGGTAATATGCCATCTATTCCAAAAATCTTTGATGTTCTTAGATTTAAAGGGAGCTCTAAAGTTCATAGGCGTTTTAATCCCCATAAAATTACTGATGGAAACCGCAAAGAGTGAATACCCAGCAAAGTCAAAGAACAAATACATACTATAGACGTACATGTAGGCTACTAAGGCCCAAGAAATCCCTAAAGGAGTTTGATTGCGATAAGACAATGTCAAAATCTCAATCTTTGGTAAAAGCAAAGTCCCAAAGAAATATCCAATAATGAATTTGTAAAGCAAGCCTTGCATTAACTTGTTAACGCCACTGTGCAATAATTCAACATATTCTTCTCGACTAGGAACCTTCAAAATATCTTTTTGAAAACGTCTGAACCGATCGATTGGTCCAGAAGTAATGGTTGGGAAGAACAAGAGAAATCTGACAAATTCAAACGGAGTTATCTCTTTAATTGCCCCATCACGCGTTTCCATAACGATTTCAACTGATTTGAAGGTCAAATAACTGATACCCATAAAAGCAAAGAGTGAAATCGTAGCATTATTGATTAATGGATCTAATTTGACAAAGACCAGTGGAACGATTGCTAAAACCACGAACAAGGTAAAAATCCAAAAATTGTTGTACTTTTTACGATACGAGCGATATGTGAAAACAATTGCCATTTCGTAAAGGATATAGAAGATAAGTGAGATTCCTTGCGACATATTGCCGCCAAAGAATGTAATTATCAAGATAACGACTGTTGCGAAGAAGTCATAGACTTTTAAACGTTTGCCAAACCAAAGACCTATCATGATTGGCAACAAGAGTAGCAGCAAATAGATAAAATAATGCGGGCTGCTATAAGGTGTGATGTTATTCATTAATTTCGCCTATCAAAGTCTTTCTATCGATTTTCCCATTCTTGCTAATTGGTAATTCTTCTACGAATCGCAACACATTAGGAATCATATATTCCATTGTCGTTTCCTTTAAAGCATTCTTGATATCAGAACTTATCTTTTGAGAATCATCGTTATTAAACTCATCTTCTAAGACGATACAAGCAATCATTTTGCTGACTTGTTTCTTGTTGTTATAAAGCGGAACTGTACATGACTGTTTTACTTGTTCGAGGTTGCCAAGCATTGAATCTACTTCTTCAAGCTCGATTCGATAACCGTGCATTTTGATTTGAAAATCAGTTCTACCATGATAGAACAACAATCCGTCAGCATCTTCACTGACCATGTCGCCTGTGTGATAGAAAACTTTGCCATCAATTTCTTCAAAGGCCTTATTAGTCTGCACAGGATTATTCAAATAGCCTTTAGAAACATCAGGACCGCTGACTAACAGTTCGCCAGTCATACGACCTAATTCATCTTCAGTTCCATTGATTCTTGAATCCATATTAGCTTTCAAGTAACCAATGGGCAGACGATCAAATTTTTCTAAAGCATCTTTATCAATTTGAATTGAAGTGATAGCAACCGTATTTTCAGTTGGTCCATAAGTGTTATAAAGCTTTGCGTTAGGAAATTTTTTGAGTAATTTCTTAGCAGTTGCATGAGTTAATTCTTCGCCACAGAAAATAAATTTGTTCAATTGGGGCATGTGTTCTTCATCAAAACCTCTAAACAATAAGCACATTTCAAAAAATGATGGCGTTGAAACCCAAGTGTTGAAGTCCGATTCAACGATTGCTGTTTGCAATTTACCAAAATCCTTAGTGGTATCTTTATCCACAACATCTAGTGTCACGCCATTGATTAATCCCGGATAGATATCAAAAACTGATAAATCAAATGAGAATGGGGCTTGCAACAACATTTTCATTCCTTTTGAGTAATCGAATTCCTTAGTTGCCCATTGCACAAAATCCAAGATATTATTAGTGCTGATCTGAACTCCCTTAGGAGTACCAGTTGTTCCAGAGGTGAAGATTATATAGAAATTATCGTCTGGTCCAATGCTCAAACTACTGTCATAAATATTGTTGTCTGAGTTTAAAACCCTCTTTAATTCTTCTTTACTTACTTGAGGTGTATCGACTCCAAAATCTGCCATATTGCTCCAATTTAAAATCAAGGCTGGTTTAGCAACGCTATTAATTTGAATCACACGCGATGGATCGGACCCATCATCAACTGGAATGTAAGGGTGTCCTGCCTTAATGGCTCCTAAGAACATGACTAACATTTCAAATTGTTGACCACCAAAAATAATTAATGGACTCTTTGCAGGTAAGAATTTTTCTTGTAAAAAGCTTGCAATTCGGTCAGATTTTTGCGATAACTCTTGATATGTATGAGTCTCCTGACCATTTTGGTAACAAACTTTTTCTGGGTCTTGTAATGTGGTAGCTGTAATTTTTTCAATGATTGTATTCATATTGTTCCCTTCTTCCTGTTTCCATTAGAAATCGTTATAAATAAACTTGGCGCTTCCAACACCGTTGTATCCATAGATATACAAAAGTACTAAGAAAATAGCGAAAAATATAATTGTTTTAATAATGAAAAGCACTGCTGGCTTCTTAAAAAAAGCAAGGAAACTATTTTTCATAATCTATACCTCACTGAAAGAGTTTTTACTAATGCGGGACTATATAACCATTCAAAATAAACGGTGTCAAACTAAAAAATAAGCCAAAATAACTAGATATTTTTATTTCTATATAACCTGTATAAACATTATAATAAAAAAACAATGTAGACTAATCTGCCTTTTAAGTAAAAAATATTTGTCTTTTTTGACCAAATCCAAGTAGCTGTTAGGTTTTAATGATTATATGTTTAAACAAATTAATTATAATTGACCGTTCTTTTCTTTACAAAATATACGCACCGTAATCGCAACTTATTTTTATCCTTTATTATTGGAAATTTTATCAAGAAATTTATCTTGCTCTTTAATTTCCGATTTTCATTATTGAGCTCGACAATCTAAAAGTAAATATCTATATCTCACAATTACTAAAGCGTTAGTATCATGTGACATTTTCGTAAGATAAAGCGTTTTCTAAAGCCGATATTGTTATCAAAATTTTTAGCTTCAATAACAAAAACAATTAATATCATTGCCTAATATTTACAAAAAAATCAGAGCACAAAAAAATAGATTTCCTTTCGGAAATCTATTTTTATATTATTTAATTACCAACTAGCCTTTTTAATACCAGGTATCTTACCCTCATGAGCTAGTTTTCTAAAATTCAAACGCGATAGACCAAATCTTCTCAAATATGCATGTGGACGCCCATCAAGTTCATCACGAGAATGCAGTCTAACTGGTGAAGCATCACGTGGTAATTGACTAAGCCCCGCATAATCATGATTAGCCTTTAATTTCCGGCGTAATTTTGCATACCGATCTACTGTCCTTTGTAATCTTTTTTCACGTTCAATTTTAGCTTTTCTTGCCATATATTCTATCTGACCTCTTTTTTGAAGCCAGTTACTAGTAATATTTTCTACTAATTACCAACGTAGCAGTAATTTAAGGACATGGCAAACGATTTCACTTAAAACCTTATTTTAGCGTCTTTTTTTACTAATAAAATCAAAAACCAAAAATATTCTTTTAAAAAAATTCAAAAAATTAGATTATTGACAGAAATAGTTTGTTTCAATTTAGATAAAAAACATTTATAAATTACGATACAAACTGTATGACCTTATTTGTTAAACTTTAAGCATGGAAAAGGCCTGAGCACAATAAAAAAACGTTAGGGGGACAGCTAATGAAATTACTTAATAAATTCATCCGTTTATTAGCATTAATCAGTCTTAGTCTGTCCATAACACCCTTAACTACAGTCAAAGCTTCTGATGACATTCAAGTAAAAGATACTACTAAAAGTAGCAGTAATTTGGCCGTTACTTACTCTGACACTGATGCTTCCGATACTCCAGTTGCTACTGCATCAGCAACTCCAACAACAACAACTGATGACGGTACTAGTCAAACCGCCACCTCAAACGTCAGCGTTACTGTTTTATCCGGAATTTTAACATTAGCTGCCGTGCCTGATTTTAACTTCGGCACCATGACAGTAGGTTCCACTTCTAAACTACAAAATAATACTGCCGATGCTACTGATTTCAACACGGACTCAACTAATGGAGATGTAACTGCTGGTCAAGATGGAAATGACAGCGGTCTTTTAGAAGTGATTGATTCACGTAATTTTACTTCTGAAATGCCTGGTTTTACTTTGACCGCATCAATCGGACAACTGACGAATGCAGATGCATCAAAGAAACTTGATGCCATCTTGAATCTTAGTTCCATTCCCTTGCTAAACGACAGCGATGAAAACATTTCTAACTCGTCAACATATTTAAAAACCAATGCTATTCAAATTAGTAATGATAGTTCCAGCAACAAAAATTCTACTTTAATTGACTTGCAACGTGACTCTTACAATGCAGGAGTTATTAAAGCTAAATTCAATACTCCATCTTCAGCAAGTCTGACTATTCCTAATCAAACTGGATCGACTTCTGAAGAATCTACTAATCATATGAATGCTGTTGTTACATGGACTTTGACGGCTAAGCCAAGCGTACAATCAAATCTACAAAAATAATGTTCTACCAAATTTTATTGAAAAATCATTTATTGAAAAATCAATAGATACTAATTCTTTTTAGAATTGGCATCTATTTTTTTCTTTTTACTTTTTAGATATTGTTTAAACATGTTATTATAATAGTAATAAAGTTTCGTTTTAAGAGAAGGCCTATTATGACAATTACTACGACTTGGAAACATAATTTTACTAACTATTCAAATTTAGACAATATCAATCAAACTGGAAAACAGACTCTCGAAATTTTCCAACCCCTAGCAGCTAAGAAAATCCGTCTGCAGTTGAACAATCTCTATGACGAGATACCGCTGAAAATATCTTCCTTAACTGTGGCAACGTCAGAAGAAAAAAAAGCAGTAACCTATAGTGGTAGAAAAAATTTTCTGATTGAGCCACGACTTATGGGATGGTCTGATTGGATAGATCTTAATTTAGACTCTAACCAGTTCATCAAAATAACTATTGCCTCTCCAAATAAAACGATTCATTCACTTGGATTAACTATTTCTAATGATCTTATTAAGACTAAACAAACAGACCCTTTAGAACCAAAATATTTTTTCGGCGTTTCCAGTATTCAAGTTCAAACAGAAAAAATTTATCCTAAACTAGCCTTTTTTGGTGATTCTTTGACTAATCAAGGCAACTTTTCAGCACCTTTAGCTTTAGAACTGGAATCTAATTTTAATATCATGACGGCTAATTTCGGTATCTCAGGAAATCGGCTCTTGCATCCTGGACACAGCACTTCAAAATGGTCGAACAGCTTTGGCGAAGCCGGTTTTACTAGGTTTGACCACATGCTCGATTATCAACCCAATATTATTATCTTTATGGAAGGAATTAACGATTTCTTGCATCCTGGCACTGGTACGCCTGTAAATGAATTGCCAACAGCCAATGCCTTAAGTTCTGCAATTATTGAATTAAAGAAAAGAGCTAAGCAACATAAGACAATTTTTATTCCCATGACTATCACTCCTGCAGAAGGTAATATCAATGGCGGAGTTTACGCTTGGAGTTTCGAAAAGGAGAAACTGCGTTTGGAGACAAATGAAACCTTATTAAAATTACCGAATGTAATTGACCTAGCAAATTTCGTTGGCAAGAATGGCCAGTTAATCTCAACCTTTGATTGCGGAGATCACGTTCATTTTTCCCAAGCAGGTGGAAAAATTGTTGCCGATTTCATAAAAGAACAATTAATTAGGAAGAAATTGATTTAAATCATTTTAGATATAATATATTATTAAATAGTACATATTTATAATTACATTGGAGCGTTCAAAATGGCTGAAACTAATAATAAGGATATTTATCAAGCACTTAAGCAACGTGTACTAAATGGAAAATACAATATTAAAATGCGTTTGCCTACTGAAGAGTCATTGATTGAAGAATTCAAAGTTAGTCGCTACGCCGTGCGAAAAGCTATTAAACAATTGTCTGATGAGGGCCTAGTTTATAGCGTTAAAGGTAAAGGCGTAGTTGTTTTAGAGCACACTCCACAATCTCAAGAGATTAATCTTAGTCTCAAAGAAATCGACGGCTTACAAACTTTGAACAAATCTCAAGATGTTCATCGAACAACTTTGATTGCTGACTTTAAACAAATCATTGTCGATAAGAAAATCAGTAATCAGACTTCTTTTGCAATTGGCATCCCTGTCTATGCAATTAAACGAGTTCGCCATATCAATAATAAGAATGCCGTTTTAGATATAAATTATTTTAACGCGCAACTCGTTCCCGGCATCACACCAGAAATTGCTAAACAGTCAATCTATGACTACATCCATCATGAATTAAAAATGAAGATTGCCGTAGTCAAACGTCAATTAAGAATCGAACATGCTCAACAGATTGACTACGAAAATCTCAATTTGGGCATCAATAATTGCGTTGGCAATATGGTCAGCTTTGCTTTTAACGATGATGGCAAACAATTTGAATATACGGAATCGCATTTTATTCCTGATAATTTCATTTTTAATCAGTTGCTTAAATTTTAATTTCACAAAAAATGGCTGTTCGTCAAATTAAGTTGATGGCAGTTTACATAAGCAGTTAGATCATAATTGGTCTAGCTGTTTTTTATTTGGCTGACGAGCTTGCTCGGAGCCAAAAAATTTGAAGATTGATACG
>NZ_VDFO01000051.1:0-14106 GCF_009600995.1 Companilactobacillus halodurans
TGAATGGTAAAGATCCATAATTGAGGCCTGAAATTCGGCTGAAAATTTTTGAGTCATAGATAAGTTCTCCTTATTAATTTCACAATTTTAACATAGAGACCGTGTCCGGAATATCAGACTAACACCAGATATTAGATAATAATAGCGATAGCAAGTTAATGGCGGTGGCTATTCCTGAAAGGAGTGGGTACTTATGGTTATATTTCTTCTTACCTAGGTATCATGCTTTACATTCTAATAAAAGGAGTTGCGTTTTTGTCTGTTTCAAACGCTTTGAATCTTATGTTAACGTTCGGTATATTTTTGATTGCCTTGTTAACATACATTCATAGTGATAAGAAATAAACGTAAAAAAATAACCGTCTAAACTTTGGCAGGTTTACGGTTATTTAAAATATAATAATCTAATATAGCCACCGTCTTAAACGGGCTATCATGGGGGAGTGTTAACGGCACTCCTCCTTTTTTTGTACACTCATATTATAACAGGTAATACGAAATTAAACACCCAAAACAAACAGACTATCATTGAATGATTTTTCTAGAAAGTGCATCAATAACTAACTATACATTTAGAAAATTCATTGCCCATTATTACCTACGATTTGAGATACGTTGCATACTTCTTATTCGTTCAATAGGCTACTAATTCACTTCCCTTTATAATCAGGTCATTAGAAAAGGTAGGTAATGTTTATTTTCAAAGGAAAATCGTTATAAAAATATTAATAAGTGTAATCATATCTATAGCGACAACAATTAAATTTACTAACCAATACTTAAATTTTGATTATTACTTTTAGATCATTCAATGATCAACCATAAAATTAAACTGAGAACTGAAATTTTGCATTCACTTCTTTATAAACCCTCATGGAAATAAAATATTTAATTGTTTCCCCTCACCTCCATAAAGTAAAGAAAAGTCAGTCATATCAAGATATTGAATCTTGATATGACTGACTTTTTGTTTTTCCTAATTTCACCATAATGTATTGATTTCAATCTTTGAGATGGTTAAATCGTAAATATTTAGATTGATATCATGCCAGACACCATTTACTTAATTGTCAATAGTATCTTATTCTTGTGCTTAAAAGAAAAAGATTTTATTTTAATTTCCAAATTCCAATACCTTGAATAATCTAGCCCTTATTCAAATCATAATATCAAAAAAGAGAGTCCAATATATCATGTTTCCTTTCAACTAGTGGTAAAAAGCGCATTCCAATGATTAAACTTTTTCATAGAATTATTTTGAAATGCTAAAAGCTTAACAGATCAACTTTTAAATATTTTATAATTCACTTAAATTTTTATGAAAAATAATTTTTAATATCGTTGTGTTGGTACTGGATTATTACCACTAACCAATGTAATACGTTGATGTATATATTTATTTTGTTCTATAATATCCAACATTCCCTTAGCATAATCATCATAAGTTATATAATCATTGATTCCATCATTAGGGTTTCTAGATTTTGCTGGTTTAAATTCTTCGCCATCAACATGATAATATCCCACTGCTTTTCTTGTAGGGTCAAAATTATATGTCGGTGTTACATAAGTCCAATTTACATTTGAATAGGTTCGTAATATTCGTAGCCCCTCTGTATGCGCTGCGCACAAGTCTTGCATGTAGTTAGGATAATATAATGGTAATTCTTGCAAAGTATGCTGATGCTCCTTATCAATATATAGAGTATTAGCGCCACCAACTTTTAAATAATGAATTGATGAATTCTTAATTAGCTGCAAAATATGTAAAAGACCACGATAATGTACAATTTCTGTTTCAGGTGTCCATGCACCGACAGCATCAACGATAACATCAATATTCTTAATATCATTACGATCCAACTTCATCATATCTTTAATAATGATGTTTTTTTGATCAAAGCCAGGATGTTTGCGATGAGCAATTCCAATCACAATATGTCCACGCTTTATAGCCTCTCGAATAATGCGTGAACCCGCCTTTCCATAAGCACCAATAACCATAATTTTCAAGTTAACACCTCACTTCTTATTCGTAGGCATATCGCCATGAACCAATGCGACTCGTTGTCTTAAGTAAAGATTATTCTTGATTATATCTACAATACCATTCGCAAAATCCGCATAACTAATATAATCATTATGACCATCATCTCCATGAAAATTGGCTTTGAACTCCTCACCAAATACTCGATATTCTCCTGTATTAGCCCCATTTGAAACAAAGTTAAATGGCGGTGTTACATAAGTCCAAGCTATATTGGAATATGTCCTTAATAAATCCAAAGCTTTTTTATGAGCGTCACAAAGAAATTTAAACCTTGTAGGATAATAACTGCTTAATTCCTGTAACTGTTGACTATGATCCCTATTAATATACAAAGTATTAGCACCTCCGACTTTGATGTATCTTGTTTTACTTCCTGCTAATAATCGTACTACCTTCCCCAATACATCAGGAATTAAATGAGCAGTTTGTTTGTTCCAACCACCGATTGCATCCACAATGACGTCAAAATTAGATACATCCTTAGCATCCATGTCCATTGCATTCTTGATTACAATATTATTTGTCGCTAATTTAACATCAGAATGTTTCTTGTGTGCAACAGCAGTTACATCCATACCTGCTTCAACTGCATCTTTAACAACTAGACGTCCAACTTTTCCGTACGCTCCAATAACCATTACTCTCAAAATATATCTTCTTTCCTCAATCATTGAATTTATTCATTAATAAAAACTAGGTTTTGATCCATCTGTATTTGGTTCATTAATACCAACTGACTGATGAGCCTCTTTTGTAGAATCCAAAATGAGTGAAGTAATATATGCGGCTACACTAACTCGAGAAACTTCTGTTCCTTTAAATTCTTGACCTTTTTGTGTCAATTCGTAGTTTACTTCATCTTTATCTGAGAACCATGCAGGTCTTATAATCGTATACTCAAGCCCGCTATTTTCTACTTGTTTAGCGCCTTCTGCATATGCGTCCAGGGTACTACCTAACATTGAAGCATTCCAAACACCATACTTTCCAGGTATTTCATTATAAATACCGTTTGCAGATATCCAAATAATTCTTTCAACATTTGCTTCGTTCATGGATCTGACCACTGATTTTCCTTGTTGGCCCAAATTTGCACCATATAGATTGGCATAAATCACATCTTGTCCAACCATAGAATTAACTAATTGTTGGTAGTTCTTGACTACATCTGCAACAACAATTTTAAGACGACTATCATTTTTTATGTCTGGTGCTAATTTTTCGGGATGTCTAACCAGTAAAGTCATTTTTACCTGATTATTTTCAAGTAGATTTCTTTCGATTAATGTTGCGATTGAACCTGATGCCCCTAAAATTAAAACATTTTTCATTTTTATCTTTCCCCTTAAAAATATATAAATTTTATGAAAATTACACCAACAAACATTATTGATAAACCAATTACTTTTGAACGAGAAATTTTATTTCTCACCGATTCAAACAAGCCAAGATGTTCAACCAAGGCACTAAATAATAATTGTCCAAATAATGCTAAGACGACTACTTGTCCAGTCCCTATTAATGGAACTAACCATGAACTACATAGAATATATAATGCTCCCAATATTCCACCAATCCATATCCACCAATAGGAAATACCTTGTTCTATAGCATACTTTAAGTTCATGATCCTAGTTTTTAATAATAAATTAATCAATATTAAACAAATGATTCCTATCGTAAACGATATAAATGAAGCGTGTATTGGTGAATCCAATATTTTACCTAAATATCCATTAATAGCAGTTTGAATAGCCATTAACATCCCTGATACAACAGCGAATATTTGATAAAAAATATTGATACGTTTATGATTCAATTCCTCTTTTTCTTCCTTGATAACTTCCTTAACATTGCTGTCAAAAATACCCAATGAAAAAATTACTCCACTAATCAATAGTATTAACCCTATAATTCTCGAAAAAATCATTTGATTTTGTGGAGAATTAAATAATCCAAATTGATCAATAATGGTACCCATTGCAATTTTTCCCATTATCGGCAAAACCGTAGTTTGTAAACTTCCTATTTTTTGAAATAATACTACAATTCCCAGTCAGAGCTATTGCACCGAAAAGTCCGCCAATCCATAACCACATCGGCTCTTGCAATAAGGTTGTATAACTAACTAACAACTGTTGATGCATTAGTAAACTTAATATCATTAAAAACAACCAAGCAATGAAAAACGATAATCCCGATGATAAATAAGGAGATAAAACAAAAGTTCTTAATTTTGAATTAACCGCTGTTTGGATTGCTAATCCAACTCCCATTGTTACTGGAAAAATCAAAAGTAACACTTGATCACATCCTATATCTTTTTAATTTCATAGCTAACTTTAGTACCTTTCTATGTTTCAACCAATTTAAATTTTCAATGCAATTGATTGGATTTACCGATGAGTTCACAAATTATCATTTATCACCGATTTAGTTTTCGATACTAATCAATCGTACTTAGCGATAAAAAAATAAAGTTGTCCAAATTATCATTTAAAATAATTTGGACAACTTTATTTTTTAAATTGGTCTTTTAAAATTTTAGCAAGGCTTTCAATATAAAAGCTTGAGTTATCTTTCTTCCAATATGCATAATAATGTTGCATCAAATCTCTACCATTATTTGTTAATTTCAAAACTCGATTAATTTTGGAATCAATTTGCCCTGATGTTCTACTATTGACAACTATATATCCTTGACCTGTTGCTCCAAGCATCTGAGCTTCTCCAAAGGTCTGTGCTATTTTAAAAGGACTTTTTATTCCTAAAATATTACGATAGTACTCTTGTTCAGACTCAAACTGATCCGCACCTACTACTAAAATGCACGGCAGATCCACAAGGTCCTTAGTGTCGATGGACTCTTTCCTATCTGGAAACATTTTTGGAGAAAGAATCACCCTGTACTCAGCCTGTGTTAATGGTAGATTCTCATATGTGTTTATTAATGTATTCCTACTATCAGAAAAATTTAAATCTAACTTATCATTCAATAATAATTTGAATAATTCTTGATACGATCCACTATGTATTTTTACAGTCACCTTTGGATATTTATCAGAAAATTGAGCAACGGCCTTAAGAAATTCCTGTGACCCAAACTTTCTTAAGTAACCCAACCTTAAAACAAATTCATTATCAGTATTTTTCTCAACTAATCTAGTATCAGCAATCAATTTATCATACTCATTTAGTACTTCTTGACAATGCTGATAAAAAAATTCTCCAGCCTTGGTTAATTCAAAACTTCTTCCTTTACGTTTGATAAGTTTCACTTCTAGTTCATTAGAAAGATTTTTCATTTGTTCTGATATTGATGACTGAGAAATATTACATTCAATTGCTGCATTGGTAAAACTATGATTTTTTACAATTGATACAAAATATCTCATTTGTTGAATCAATGAAATCTCACCCTTCTTATTATTATAATTTGCCATATATTTATAATCACTTACACCTAAATACACTTTCAAGGTATAAGTAAATTGTTTAACCATATTGTATGCAAAGATATTTAAACTTTTCTAATTAAAAATTTCTTGATTGATATCTATTACAACGAGAATAATGGTGCACAGAATAATTTAGAGCATTTATTTTAACCTAAATAACATCTATTATCTATTTTAATTATTTAATGTTTATTACTTTGATATAATTCAAAATGAAACTAGGTGAATCTTAATTATGAATAATAGCATTACATCTGAAATAAATAACTATTTAAAATCTATAAATTCTATTAGCAAGCAAACTGAAGCCCTTAAATCTACAGTTTCATTTCCAATGAACATCACAACTGATATATCTAAAATAATTGAACCAACGATTGTTAACTTTCACATCAAAAACGATTTAATCAAATCAATGGCTATTAATATACATGATCTTTCTCAGATAACTTCTTCAATCGCGCATATTACCGACTTAAGTCAATTTATAAATAGTGCTTCAAATTTTTATAAATCGATAAATATAAATGAAACGAAAATCATCAGCAATACGATAACAAACACATCAATCTCTGATATATATCAAAAACTAGCAAAAATGGATTTTCGATTATCACGAGATTTACAATCATCTTTAAATAGCATTCCAAAATTTTCAAAAGAATCATTCAAAACTATAAATAAGCTTTATAATGACGTTCGACGTTCCGAATCTTCTATTCCCTTTAGAATAAAAGAAGAAAATAACAGTACCGAAAATAGCCAAGATGTCATGACCCCCATCCAGATGATGGATTGTTTAAAATCTATAGAAAATAAACTTACAAAAGTAGAAACTCAAGTAAATAATAAACAAACGAATAATTAATATACATCCAATATTGCTTAGGATAATTTGTAAGTAACATCGTCCAATTTTTTCTTTGTGAAATCATAGAGGGTGGAACACGTAGAAGGATTCGAATGAATTTTTGCTTATCATGAAATATGATTATTATTAATATAGTATCCGAAAAACGAAGCTGACAGTGAAATTCTTATCAGCTTCATTTTTGGGATAACTTTTAAAATATACCTGTCAATTATTAAATTATATATCACTTTAAAAACTAAGTAGATACATTTTCAATTAATAATACAATGATTTATAATCGTAAATAATTATAATAATGATTCCAACAAATGATACATTTTCATCAAGGATATCGTCAAAATAACTTGCAGCATACTCTATTCCTGGTTGCTCAACATTAAAATGTCCCAGTGATAAAATAGCTGTTTTATTAATATAATCACTATTGTCATGAACATATTGACCTAAAGTAAAATCATTCAATTCCATGGAAAACAAAAACGACCTGATAACCTCCAAGAAATCAAGTCGCACATAACATTAATTGCTGATAACCACTCAGCAGTACTATTGTAGCACAAGTAACCGTTTTCTTATTGATGGATTTTTAACAAATAATTATTCTAAATTGTTACCTCATAATCTTAATTTTCTTAAATTATTTAAACTAATTCAATTAACCTTTTCAAAAAAGCCAAGGGTATACAATATCTATAGTTATCAGAAATAGTTTATAAAAGTTTTCGTTTGACTATCTAGATATCAGTTAGTTAAAAACAAACAATGCAAAGCCTAATCAGAACGATTTGATCTTAAATCTAAACACAAAAAATGTTTCATAACTGTTGAAAAAAATCAACAATTATGAAACATTTTCAAAAAGAAATTGTTCAATTCAAAGAATTGTAATCTAATTAAAATGGTTAGGCCTTCCTTTTATCATATTTATACTCACTAACAAAATATAGGAAAACAATTGCCATACTGATTGCACAAATAATAAATGAAAATTGCATTGTTGTGAAATCGGAAAGTAATCCTTGAAAAATAGGAAGAACAGCTCCACCAACAATTGCCATCACAATAAATGCACTAGCTGTTTCCGTATGTCTTTTATCATCAACAACTTCCAAAGTTCTTGCAAAAATTGTTGGCCAACAAGGACCAAATACTAGACTGACTCCAATTGCTGCATATATTGCTGTAATATTAGGAACAAAAGTAATATACAAAATCATTAACATTCCAATGAATGAATATGACATAAGAACTTTAGTTTCTGAAAATTTAGATAATAAATAACTAGCCACAAAACGTCCAACGAAGAAACAAATGTAACTATATAGCATAAAATTAGCTACAAATCTTTCATTAAATTGTGGAAACATATCCAATGCCAGACGCATAGTAAATGACCATACCCCTGTTTGAACGCCCATGTATATAAACTGAGCAGCCACCCCATGCCAATAACGAGGACGCTTCGATAAATAATTCATAGTTTCTTTGAATGTTGCATTCTTTTGACTATCACTTGTTTTAGGTTTTCCTGAAGGAAATTTTGTGATAATAAATAAAATAATCATAATTACTAAAACAATCAAAACGTATTTATAAGGAGACAAAGTACGAGCCAATGCTTGTTGACCAAATTGTTCAGCAGCCTCTTTACTCATAGATGCCATTTCCTGCTTCAAATTTCCATCGGTAAATATCAAATATTTACCCAAAAGAATACCAATAATATCACCGACTGCATTCATTGTTTGACTAATATTTAGTCTAACCGTAGCAGACTTCCTAGGACCAAGTAACGAACTATATGCGTTAGCAGAAGTTTCTAGAAAACTTAATCCAATGGCTTCAACAAATAATGCAAAAAGAAATACTTGATATGTAACCAATCTGGATGCTGGAAAAAAGAGAAAGCACCCAAGAGAAAAGGCACCTAATCCTGCAATAATTCCCAATTTATAACTATTTTTCTTAATAAAAATTGAGGCTGGTATCGCAATTACAAAGTAACCTCCATAGAAAGCACTTTGTACAAATGCAGTAGCAAAATCACTAAGAGCAAACACAGCTTTAAATTGAGTGATCAGAATATCATTTAAACTTGCCGCGATAGCCCATAAAGCAAATAGTATTGTCACTAATATAAACTGCAAAGGAGGAGTTTTATTTAAATATCCATCAGGCTCTTCTATCCATTTCTTATTTTTCACATTCTCCTGCGTTTCATTTTCCATTTATATCACCCCTTCTTTATTAATTATTTTTTAAAAAATCATCTACTTCTTTTTTAGAAGGTAGTGAAGGTTGTGCTCCCATTTTAGTCACCGCTATTGCTGACACAGCGGATGCATATTGTAATGAATCCTGGATTGAATTACCCCTTGATAGTCCATAGGCAAATGCTCCAATGAATGCATCACCAGCAGCTGTACTATCAACAGCTTTCACTTTATAAGCTGAAATTTGAATCTCTACATTCTTATTAACAAAATAGCTTCCTTTATCACCAATAGTAATAATCACATTTTGATATCCTTGTTTCAATAATTCACTAGCAGATTTTTTTATTCCATCTGGAGTACTTGTGTCAATACCAGTTAACATTTGAGCTTCATGTTCATTTGGAGTCATGTAAGTCACCATTGAGGCATAGTCCTGATTCAAATCTGCAGCAGGAGCTGGATTTAAGATTATTTGTTTATGATACTTATGTCCTAATTCAATTGCCTTATATACAGTTTCAAATGGAATCTCCAACTGTAAAACAATAATATCTGCGCTTTGAATCGTATTACTAAGTTCTTCCAAATTTTTTGGAGTTAATTTTAAATTGGCACCTGGTACAACGACAATTCTATTATTTCCACTGGCATCCACTTGGGGGTTTCCAACTCCCGACTTAGCTTTTCCAGTAAATAATACATGATCATGCTTCACATTATTATTTTCTAAAGATTGTATTTGATCTTTACCAAACGAATCTTTGCCTAATTCGCCAATCATTTCAACGTTGCTACCTAATCTTGCAGCAGCAATCGCTTGATTAGCACCTTTTCCACCAGTAAATTGATTAAAAGAGTTACCTATGATTGTCTCTCCCTCTTCAACAAACCGATCAGCTTTAACAACTAAATCTGTCATAAAACTACCAATTACTAAAATTTTTTTCAACATTTATCACCCTTCCACTAAACCATCATCAAATAATTTTTTGCCTAAAGCTCCACCGGGATGAAACATTGCAAAATCTTTTTCTTTAAAACTATTTAACTCGGAGACAGTAATCGCTAAAGAATCTCCAACAGCTAATACAGCTGTACTACTTTTAGTTGGTGCTAAATTAAATTTGTCTGCCTCACCATCCACTGGAACAATCAAAACAAAATCAGAAATTTTTGCTAAATTAGAATCTAATTTTTTTGTAATTCCAATAACCTCTGTACCAATTTTATGAATTGCAGAAATTGGTGCTAGAGCTTCTTTTGTCTCTCCTGAATTAGATATCATTACTACCAAATCTGATTTGGTTATCATTCCTAAATCTCCGTGCATTGCTTCAGTAGCATGGACAAAGAATGAAGGCGTTCCTGTACTCGAAAAAGTTGCCGCTAGTTTTTCACCAATATGACCAGATTTGCCAACTCCCATAAAAATCAAATGGCCACTAAGGTTGGAAATTTTATTCACAATTTTCAAATAGATATCTTTATCACTTTCAATGCTTCTTTTCGCATCTTTTATAGCATTAGCTTCGTCATCCATAACTCTTTCAAAGATTTTCAAAGCATCCATTATTGTCCTCCTTTAATTATTTTATCTAACTCCAACGGTCAAAAGTATATTTGCAAAAACTCTTGTTTCACCTGTATTAATTCCAAGTTTCAAATTAGTTGATTTCTTACATGCATCATAAAACTCTTGACGTCCAAGTTTAGATAAATCATCCATTTTTAATATATCCTTGAATTCTCCATAAATTTCTGGCTGTTCACCTTTTCCTGGAGTCATAACTTCTGCTTTTTCAAAATTAATCGTTGAATTTAAAGTTTTCAGAACATCTGTAACTGTTGGTAAATCGGGTCTTAAAGCTAAGTAAACCTTTTCAGTAGCCTCATTAACATCAGAATCCAATGGATAATTACCATCCGTAATCAAAATTTTATCTCCATGTCCACAGTTTGCAATAGCTCGTAAAATGGCTGGGTGTAATAATTCTTGTGTAAGCATAATTAAAAATCTCCTTCATATTTTTTATAGAGAACGTTTTCTATTAATAAACAATTATTAAAAGACCATATTTCAAGCGAATAGTCCTTTATATCTCGATATTTTTTTCATATATAGAAAACGTTTTCTATCAACAAAACTAATGTAGCATTTTATGAAAGCGCTGTCAATGGTATAAAAATAATTTTTCTTTTTTATTTATTACTTAATAATTTACTCAAATTCAAGAACTTTCATTCAAATATTGTAATAATATGCTATATTCAGATTGGTGAAACTTTTAAAAGAGGTATATGATGAAAAGAGCAACAATAAAAGACGTGTCAGCACTTTCTGGATTTTCAATTTCTACTGTTTCCAGAGTATTAAATGGTAACTATCCAGTTAAAAAGGAAACTAGAAAAAAAATTCTTAAAGCCGTTAATGAATTAGATTTCAATCGTAATTCCATTGCAAGAAATTTAAGAACAAAAAAATCAAATCTTATTGGTTTGGTTGTTGCTGATATAAAAAACCCTTACTATTCAAATATTGCAAAGGAAATTGATAATGCTTTATTTAAATATGGATACAATTTACTTGTATGCAATACAGATGAATCAGAGAAGAAAGAAGAAAAAATTCTTAAAGCTTTAACTGAAAAACGAGTTGATACAATTGTGATATCACCGGCTTCAAATAATACTAATTCACTACGAAAAATCCAAAGTTCTGGAACTCGGATAATAATAATTGATAGAAACTTAGGAGTAAATGATTTTCCTTTTATAGGGAGCAACAACTTCGATGAATCTAAAGCTCTTACACAAATTTTAATTGAAAATGGCCATAAAAAAATAATATTTGTTGCCGGAACCCCAAATGCAATGACATCCCGAGAACGTGTTTCGGGATTTAAAGCATCACTAATAGAAAACAATATTAAATTATCAAACGCAAAAATAATAAATGGTATGTATAAAGAAAATTTTGTTTACAAAAAAATGTTAAATTTTCTGGCCTATAATTCTAAGAATAGAAATGGTTTTACCGCAATATTCAGTTCCAACAATTTAATGACAGCTGGAATTATAAAAGCTGCAAATGAAGTGCAAGTATCTATTCCCGAAAATATATCGCTTGTCTCTTTTGGCCAATTAGATTTTCAAGAAATTATCAAACCAAAAATCACCTGTATAAGACAGGATATTGATACCATTTCCGAAAAAATCGTAGAAAATATATTATTGATGAACCAACCTAATTTCTCAGCAAAAAATACAATTGTTAAAGATTTTATTGAGATTGGATCTTCAGTTCAAAAGATAAGATAAGTTAAAGTTATATAATCAAATTAAATGATCAGAGGAAAATTGATATTGTATCAATTTTCCTCTGATCATCTTTTGTCATAATTAATTTTTATTTTTAAAAAGAAAATATATTCAAAAAATTTACGTATGATACGTATGAAATACATAGTATTTACTTGCTAATTCTAAGCGAATTTACATATTTTCAAATCATTCGATTTATATAGTCATTTTAACGTGCTAAATTCATTATTATCCTCCACAAAATTACCAAATTTCTATATTTAAACTTTACATAATCAGCTTTACTGAATTATTAAATTTTATTCAATAAAATAATGATTGACCCTTAAAAAAATTATTCACAAGTTTAGTAAACTAAGTAGTTAATGGACTCAATGAAATATCATACCACTCAACGTACTAATAATAGTCATCACTAATATATTGTTCAATTTGCTCAATGAATTTCATAAGTAACTCACGTTTGCCTATTATAAAAGGAAAGTCTTAATCAGATCTGTTAAAAATTTCATAACACATTCTATAACATTACGCACAATTAAATTTAATATAAAAGTCAATGTCACTTTAAATAATACTCTCTAAAGAATAAATGTTATTGATGTGTTTACCTTACAAACATGGCTACATTTAATTGTTATTGATTATATTTAATTAAAAATTATCATCAGGTGATCAATTTTTAATTTGATTCTTCAATTGTCATACCTCTCTAAGCTGTTCACTCATAAAAAAATGGTTCTAAACTTTCTGGTGTTGATGGATAAATCAACGCCAGTTTTTTATTCTCTTTTAGATAAAAAAAGAACATCACTGTTCTCATGCTAAGATTTAAGCAATCAAACCGAATCAAACAGGAGTGAACATGATGTCCCAAAACAATTCTATACTATGTACATTAGATATAAAAGACGATATTATAAAAATTATTTCAGTAAAAGATGCCAAAATAAAAAAACGTGGCGTTATAAAACGTATAAAAATTGTGAACGCAAAATTATCCTACACCTTACATAAGTGTCCTCAATGTGGAATGATTTCATTAGTTAAAAATGGTAAAAGAATTACTAATTCGAGGCTGGCCAGTTTTAATGGTTTTGAATATCATTCAGTAATTAAGAAACAACGATTTTTGTATAGGGACTGTAGAAGCACCTGCAGTGCCCACAGTGACTTATTGAGCAAAAATTGCAAGTTAAACATAGAATCTTTTCCACGGCTAAGATTATTGATATTTCGGCTAGTACTGTAGACAGAATTTTGTATGGTAATACAAAGATTCCTCATCGAGGCTCACATTTATCTAAAAATATTTGTTTCGATGAATTTCGCTAAGTAAAAAACCTTTTTACATTTATAGCTATTGATGCAGATACACATGGACTAGTTGAGTTGATACATGACAGACTATCAAGCACAATATTTGAGCACTTTATAAATCAGTATAGTTTTCCAGAACGACAAGCTGTTAAAATTGTATCTATTGATCTAAATGCCAATTATCAATTAGTTGTTCATCGTATTTCCCCCAATGCTCGTATAATCGTGGATATATTTCATATTGTTCAACTTTGTAGTAGGGCTATAGATCGAGCACGTATCAACTCTTTAAAAAAATTTCTGATAAAATGTCTCGTATATACCGTCTACTTCATCTTCCAGAGGAAGATGTAGACGCCAACCATGTAAAAATAAATGAATATACTACTATTCAAAATATCATTGACATAGCTACTGATAAAATACCAGTATTCGAAGAAACCTATGATACTTATCAAAGTGTTCAAGAAGCAATAAGGCATCATGACATAGAGATACTTAGAGAAACCCTTTATAATGGAACCGCAATGGATACAGCCATTACAACGTTACGAAAAAATATAAAATATGTAAAAAACGGTTGCTTATTGCCATATTCCGATGGCTCTCTTGAGGTCACCATTGGAAAAATAAAGAAATTGAAAAGAAATTCTTATGGATTTAGAAATCTTGACCATTTTATTACGAGAATAAGATTGATTTGTGCAAAAAAAAGTACCCTCATTGAGGGTACTTAATAAGGGCTGTTCGTCAAATTAAGTTGATGGCAGTTTACATAAGCAGTTAGATCATAATTGGTCTAGCTGTTTTTTATTTGGCTGACGAGCTTGCTCGGAGCCAAAAAATTTGAAGATTGATACGCTTAAT
>NZ_VDFO01000052.1:0-14034 GCF_009600995.1 Companilactobacillus halodurans
CGAACATCTAAAGGGCATGAATGGTGTCCTTTTTTGGTGTTCTTAAATGGTTATTACTAATAAATGGTATACAAAAATAAAGTTGATGGCAAAATACCTATCAACTTTATTTATCGTACAGCCATAAAAACACGTTGGAAAAAATCCAGCGTGTTTTTTTTATATCAGAGAGTTTATAAGTTTAATTGGCTTTAATTATATAAATTGGGAGGGTATTTATTTGTAACGTGGTGTTAATGAGAAAATCATATTTTGTAATGCTTATCTAAGGAGTAATTTTTGTCAGATACTCTATCTATCTGACGAGTAGAATATACCTCCTTTTGAATTTATATGAAAGAAAAAAGCTTTCTTATTTATTACGATAAATCCGTAAATTTGGAGGTGTATAGGAGTTGATAAAGGCACCGATCTCCGTCAAAGAATCGCTAAACAGCAAGGTTTTTCGAGTAGGTGCTTCCATGAATCCTTCTTGGGTCATTGAGTCGAAGAAACTAGCCAATTTGTCATAATAGTGATCGATGTTATAAAAAATACAAGGATTCTTACTATCGCCTAAAATCGTCCAAGAAAACGCACCAGAGATTTCTTCTAAAGTCCCTGGGCCACCTGGCAAGGCAATATTAGCTATTGAATCGTCTAACATGGCTTGTTTTCTTTTTGACATAGTTTTAACGATATCGGTTTTTGTCAGGTTAGGGTGCATCAATTTTCTATCATGCAGTTCTTGGGTAATGATGCCATGAACGAAGCCGTGATTTTCTAAGACGCTATCAGCAATAACGCCCATCAAACCGTATTTTCCACCACCGTAAGTCAATCCATAGTTATTTTCAGCCATCCAGTGACCGAGTTTTTCGGCTCCAATTTGATAAGCTGGATTATTTCCCGGTGCAGCACCACAATAAACAGCAATATTTTTCATAATTTTATTAGCCTCCTAGATATCGAAATTGGTCTCACGCTTGAGACGGCGATAGTACATCAATGATGGCGTATCCAGAGCATCTAAAGCACGTTGTTGGTCTTTTGAAAGAACGTTAGTACTTAAAGCTAATAAGATAAAGGTTGTGTAAAGTTTTTTTGGTGCTAGATCAAGCCCGGTTGAATCGCTATCACGCTTCAAGTCACGATGTAAGGCAGTGACAGTCAAAAGGGGCGTATTGGCAGCTTTATTACGGCTTAAAAAGAGGTTGTCGTTATCCCAGAAATCACGATAGGGCTGGATATAATTTTTATAAAGATTCAAAAATTGCGACTCTTCTTTGTCGAAATTCAGTTGTTCAAATTTTTGATAAAAATCAGCTTCCATCGCTTCCTTATAATTAAAGCCTTTGGAAACAATCAAAATCAATAAGCGGGTGTAAATGCTGAGGTCGGCTTTGAGATATTCTGGAAGCCTTAAAAAGACCTGTACAGGGAAATCTGACTGTGGCCTAACTGCGACACTATTGATATTCAAAGTCGGTATCTCGGGTGTTTTTTTGACGCTGAAGAGATATTTGAAGTAAACATTGAGGTTGCTGATGACTTTATTGATGGTGCTAGGACTTAATTTTAAATTATCGAGCATAAAATTTTTAAAGAGACGGACATCCATTTCGTGAACGTCTTTAATATCCTCAGAGATTTTATAGTCAGTGTTGTGTTGAATCGTATAGTTAAAAAAGTCGGTCAAAGAATTGAGATATTCAGTGTGAGCTTTTTTAGAGATATGTCTTGTTTTTAGGTATGCTTCAAAGCCAGTTAAAAAAGGTATTTTGACCATGATAAAACCTCCTTTGATATATTATACATTTACTTAAATAGACGCACAAAATTAAAAATAAGTTTGAGATATAACTATTTTTCTCCTAAATTTGCAGCATAAACACGTGAACATAGCTTTTTGTGCTTAAAAAATAGCCTCTGGTAATAAAAGTGATTACCAGGGGCTATTTGTCTTAATGCTCGAAAGCTGATTATGTTATGTCCCACTTTCTATTTAGTTATTCTTATTAATTAACATTGACTTCTAAAGCAGGATCGCCTGCTTGAACATTTTGCTCATCGAAGGTCCCCATTTCCTTCACAGCATCAGAATTAGTAATGACTGTCATGATTGAGGTTTCTTTCTTAGCAGCCTTTACCTTTTCTAAGTCCATGGTCATCAATTTTTGACCGGCAGAGACAACATCGCCTTCTTTTACGAAAGCCTCAAAGGGAATACCCTTTAAATCGACTGTATCGATTCCTAAATGAAGCATTACCTCTAGACCGTGTTTTGAAGTAATCATCAAAGCGTGCTTAGTGGGAAAGACAGTCCCAATCGTTCCGTCAATCGGTGCTACGATTTCATTACTAGATGGTTCGATAGCAAAACCGTCACCCATTAATTTTTCCGAGAAAACTGGGTCATGTACTTTTTCAAGATGAACCAATTTACCAGTCGCTGGTGCAACAAACTTATCAATTTTCTTTTTAGAAAATAGCCCCATATCTAATCTTCCTCCTTAAAGTCCTTAGCAATATACTTTTGTGACGTAATGATTTCTTTAACATGTTTCGAAAAATCCAATTTGAAGTAGCTGTAGTATAACAAGTCGATTGCATAAAACTGAGCAATCAAAGAAGTCGTAGCAGCACTACGTAAAGAGCTATTTTCAGTACTATCGTCATGGATTAAAATCACCGTCGCAAGTTTTGCTAATGCGCTTACATAATTATGTGTTAATACAATTATAGGGATTTTGTTTTGTTTTGCAAGTTGAGCTATTTCAATCGCTTCTTTAGTTTCACCGGAATTTGAAACGACCAATAAAGCAGCCTGTTCTTTTTGGGCTAATAAAATAGTGCTGATTACATGGTGGTCGCTGTTGGTGATAACAGTTTTACCAATCCGGAAAAACTTTTGTTGAAAATCTTCAGCAGTAATATGAGAAGCACCAATACCAAAGCTTACGATAAGACTCTTTTCCTTAAGAATCTTAATAGCATCTTTTAAGGCTTGGTCGGTCAGTTTAGTATTGGTTTGCAAAATAGTCTGATTGATTCGAAACGATAATTTCTTTTTTAAATCGGTAATGGAATCATCAGGCGCAATTTCTTGATAGATTTCTTTATCTAAATCGCCCTCAGCAGATAATTTCATTTTCAATTCCGAGAAACCGCCTGACTGACAAAATATTTTACTGAAACGCACGATTGAAGCGGAACTGGTGGGAATCAATTCACTAAGATCTTGAACGCTCATTGTCGTTACTTCATTAGGATGTTCAATGATGAAATTAGCGATTCTTTGTTCCGTCTTAGTGAGTTCAGGCAATTTTTGTTTGATGGAAAAGATTAAGCTTTCCATTAATTTAATTCAGTTGCCTTTTTGGCATCGTTAGGAACGCCAAAGAAGTAAGTAGCTACGAATCCACCAATGTAAGCAGCTAATAAACCAAAGATATAACCTAAGACATGACCATTAGTAATCAAAGGAATCAAAGCAACACCTGAAGGTCCAATGGCAATTGCACCGACGTTTCCAAAGGCACCGACGACAGCACCGCCAATACCACCACCGATACAGGCTGTGATAAATGGACGACCAAGTGGCAAGGTAACACCATAGATCAAAGGTTCACCGATACCTAAGAAACCAACGGGTAAAGCACCTTTAATCATATTAGTTAACTTCTTGTTCTTACGACAACGTAGCCAAAGAGCTAAAGCAGCACCGACTTGTCCAGCACCAGCCATAGCTAAAATAGGTAATAGAAGGGTTGAACCTGTTTTATCGATCATTTCAATATGAATTGGAGTCAGGATTTGGTGCAGCCCTAACATAACCATTGGTAAGAAGAATAGTCCCAAGATAAAGCCAGAAAATGCTCCACCGACTTTTAAGACCCACATGATGGAACCTACTAATGAATCGGAAACAACACCAGCAATAGGCATAACGATAAAGATAGTGAAAACACCGACAGCTAGTAAAGCCAGTGTAGGAGTGACAATGATATCGATTGAATCAGGGATGATCTTATGCAATCTCTTTTCAATTAATGCTAAGATCCAAACACTGAAAATAACTCCGATGATACCGCCTTGGCCAGCTGCTAAAGCTTGACCATTGAAGATATTTTGCAAAGGAGTCTTAGGGTCGACACCAGAAAGCAAGGTAACAGCACCGATGACACCACCAAGACCTGGAGTAGCACCAAATTCCTCAGCAGAATTGATACCAACATAAATTGCTAAGTAGGCAAAGACACCATTTTTGATAACATTTAAAACCGTGATGAATTCGTTCCAACTCTTACTGATATCGCCAGCGACTAACATATTCGATAAGACGGCGGCAATACCACCAATTAAACCAGCACCAACGAAAGCAGGAATCAAGGGAACAAAGATATTAGAAATAGACTTTAGAACGGCTTTAGTTTTGGAAGGCTTAATCTTCTTTTTTTGTTCAGCTTTGTATTCAGCAGCTTTTTCAGTGACCTCAGCCTTAGCCTTTTGGTGTTCCGTCAGACCCGAGTCAGTTTTTGCTTGGTTTTTTTCACCCAGATCAGTTGGGAATTCTTGGCCTAATTTGACGCCAACTTGGTCAATCATCACTTGAGCGACCTTGTTGACTAAGCCAGGTCCAACGACGATTTGCAAGGTATCTTCTTGAACGACGCCTAAGACGCCATCGATTGACTTCAATTTTTCAATATCAACTTTATCATCGTCTCTAATCGTCATACGTACACGAGTCATACAATGAATTAATTTTTCAACATTTTGTGGTCCACCAACGCCAGCATAAATCTCACGAGCTAGACGTTCTTCTTTTTTCTCAGCCATTATTTAATCCTCCTTCATGGCTTTTCTTACAAAACCAGCATTCTTTTGCAAATTTTTCTCTGCTGCTTGTTTATCGACACCAGTTAAAATCATGATGATAGCAATTTTGACATCTTGACCAGCTGCTAAAAAGTTCTTTTCGGCAGTTTGATAATCGCAGTCAGTCGCTTGCATAATGATTCTTTTAGCACGCTCAATTAGTTTTTCATTAGTAGGCTTAACGTCAATCATTAAATTTTGATAGACTTTGCCTAATTTGATCATTGAAGTAGTTGAAATCATGTTTAGAATCAATTTTTGTGCGGTGCCAGCTTTGAGTCGAGTCGAGCCGGTCAATACTTCAGGTCCTGTGACGACTTCAATCGGATATTGCGAAAACTTTGATATTTCGGCATTTTCGTTGCAAGCAATACTGATAGTAGCAGCACCGATTTCATTGGCATATTTTAAGGCACCGATGACATAAGGTGTACGACCACTAGCTGCTAAGCCAACGACGCTGTCATCTTTAGTTAAATGTAATTTGGTCAAATCTTCTTTAGCTAACGTTAATGAATCTTCGGCACCTTCAACTGCCACGGTCATGGCACTTTGTCCTCCCGCAATCAAACCTTGAACCAGTTCTGGATTGGTCCCAAAGGTAGGAACGCATTCAGCTGCATCTAAGACGCCTAAACGGCCACTTGTACCAGCACCAAGATAGATTAAGCGTCCACCAAGCTTAAATTGCTGAATAACTTTTTCAATCGCGGAACTTATTTGAGGAATTTTTTCGTGAATTTTTTCAGGGACTGACTGATCCTCGCGATTCATTAAGGTAACAATCTCTGATACCGACATGGTGTCGAGTAACATGCTATTAGGATTTCTAGTTTCGGTACTTAATTTAGTTAAATCCATGATTTACTCCTTTGGAATTAGTTTAAAAGCTGAATTAGCGGTGATATATGGTAATAATTGAATCGAGTTAGTATCTAAGTGTCCGATAACATTAACTTTCTTATCTAAAGGCAAGTCAGTTTTAGTCAGTTGGACTTCTCCCATGTAACGACCATAGGCTTGATTGTCAATTGTAATAGAGCCAATGTTACGAGGGATGTTGTTATTTGGTGCAATCAAAGTTTGATTTCTTTGATTCATCTGTCGACTTTCGAGAACCCGAACGACCTTTGCGGCTGGATCAGGACGATTATGTAAAATTTGATTCAGCAAGTCCTGAGGAATATTGTCATTAGCTTTTAAAGTCAAATCTAAGACATTATTATTGAAGTAATCAGCAAATTCTTCTTGGTAAGTCAAACTAAGTCGTGGATCGCCAATAAAGACTTTGTCTACGTTTGCTTGTGTTAACTGGATTGCTGAAGCTAGACGGTCATTATTTCGTTGATCTTCAAGGGTTGGAAGACCAGCGTTGATTGGACCACGTAATTTCTCATCGCCTGGGATAAAGGCTTGAGTAGTAATACCAAGACTTTTGAACCATTGATTCTTTTTTAAGAACCACTGAAAATCCAATCCAGTTTCTGGACGAGGATAAAAGTTATGCCAAGCCTCAATATTCTTAAAATCAGCTTGGTATTTCTGTAATTCCTTGATGTCATCTTTGGTTAAGGTACTAGCATTTAAGGCTAGAGGATTAGTTTGTGACATCTCTGCAATATCTTGGTTGCTGAAGCCATCGTCAAGACGTAAGTAAAAACCATCTAATTCATTAGGTAAGTTAGCTAGTGAATTTTGATCGATATCGACGAAGACTTTCAAGTCATTTTTCTTGGCTACCTTTAGTAAATCTTGCAATCGTTTAGTATAGAGTGCTTGATTTTCCTCAGGAATATGTAACGAAGTAAATATTTCATTAAAATGGTGTTGCTTCATACTCTCGATGTAATTTTTATCATCTTGATCGAGGGTATGATCTAGATAAAACGAAAATCCTAACAATTTTATAATGTCCCTCCTTTATAATCATGAAAGCGCTTAACTTACAAACACATCATATAACCTGTGTAATAAAATTACAATATAACTTAAGAAATACGTAATAAATTGAAATAATAGTACAAAAGTAAAACTAGTTTGTGATTCGTTTTTAGACTAGTTATACTAGAAACACTTAATTAAGGGATGTGATTATTATGTTTTATCATGAATTTTTGATGCAAGGCTATCATTATGTGATTGCTGCAACTGACTCAGGACTGTCCTTTGTCGGTTCAAGAGATAAAGGATTAGCAGAATTGCAAAGCTTTTATCCTAATGTGAAATTAATTGATCAGGTTAGTCAGGTGCAGCCTTATCAAAAGCAAATTGATGAATATCTAAAAGGAGATAGGAAACAATTCACTTTAAAGACTGATATTTCGGGGACTGACTTTCAACAAAAGGTTTGGCAGGCATTAAGAGAGATTCCTTATGGAAAGGTCAGGACGTATAGTGAGATCGCTGAAGCTATCGATCGGCCTAAAGCATATCGAGCAGTGGGGACGGCAATTGGTAAGAACCCAATTTTAATGGTTGTACCTTGCCATCGGGTTTTAACTAAGAATCATCAATTGGGTGGTTTTCGAGGCGGCCTAGCAATGAAGAACGATTTACTTGATTTAGAAAAAAATTAATTGAAGGCAAATTGATTTACGTAATTTGATTTATGGTCGAGGGATGTATCAGAAACGATTTATCTGTTAAAAAGTCTGTGCTATGCTTGATTTATATAATTTCAAATGAGGAGTAATTTGCCTTGGATTTAGAAGCTATTTTGAAAGAAAATTTTGGTTACGATACTTTTCGCCCAGGACAAAAAGAGCTGATTGAGAAGGTCTTGGCTGGACAAAAGGCTATGGGCATCATGCCAACTGGTGGAGGTAAATCGATTTGTTATCAATTGCCAGCGGTTATTTTTGATGGCTTAACGCTTGTCGTATCACCCTTGATTTCTTTAATGAAAGATCAGGTCGATAGCTTGAATGAAGTTGGTATTCCCGCAACTTTTTTGAATAGTACGGTTGAATGGCATGACCGTGAGGAACGGATGCGTTATATCGAAAGTGGCGCCGTTAAATTATTATTTGTGGCACCGGAAAAGATTGTCGATGAAGAGTTTTATAGCTGGCTTTCAGCCTTAAATATATCTTTAGTGGCAATTGATGAGGCTCACGTTCTATCCTCTTGGGGGCATGATTTTCGCGATAGTTATTTAAAAATGATTAAACCTTTGAAACAGCTTCCTGGAAAACCAGCTTGGTTAGCCTTAACGGCAACAGCAACTCAGCAAGTTCAAAATGACTTGGCTGATATTTTAGATATACCAGCTGAAAATATTGTTAAAACTGGCTTTGATCGTAATAATTTAACTTTAAAGATTGAACGAGGCATTGATAAGCCAGCTTTTATTTTGAATTATGTGAAATCGCATATCGATGAATCTGGCATAATTTATGCCGGACGTCGTGAAGATGTCGATAATATTTATAGTTTCTTACAAAAAAATGGCGTCAAAGTGGGACGTTATCATGCTGGATTAAGCGATAAAGAACGTCACCAGCAGCAAGAAGACTTCTTATTTGACCGTATCAATGTCATAGTAGCTACTAATGCCTTTGGAATGGGCATTAATAAGACTAACGTCCGCTATGTGCTTCATTTTACAGTTCCTGGTACAATTGAGAGCTACTATCAAGAAGTTGGTCGTGCGGGACGTGATGGGCTTCCTGCAGAGGCAATTTTATTGTATGCACCAGTTGATTTACGCTTGCATCAATTCTTTATTGATAAATCCCAAGGCGATGAGCAATATAAACTGAGCTTGAAAAATAAACTTTTTGAAATCAGTCGCTATGCTGAAACAGAAACTTGTCTGATGAAATTTATCTTGGATTATTTTGGTGAGACCGGGACCAGTGACTGCGGCCGTTGTTCAAACTGCTTAGATAATCGTGAAATAGTCGACGTTACAGCTGATGCTCAAAAGGCTTTGAGTTGTATCGTTAGAATGAAGCAACGTTATGGAAAAAAAGTAATCACGAGAGTTTTAGTTGGCAAAGATGATATGGCCAATGACTGGCGTCATTTTGAAGAATTGCCGACCTTTGGGATTTTTAATGACAAGACCTTAAAGGAAACTAGTCGATTAATAGACTTTTTAACTGCGAATGGCTTTTTAAGAAGCAGTGGCGGAAAATACCCAATTCTCTTGTTGTCAGCAAAGGGAAAAGAAGTAGTGCAGGGCAAGTTAAATGTCACGCGTCGCAAAGAAGCTATGTCTGTTAAAGCAGTTAAACCAATGGTTGCAGATGGAAGTTTCGACGTTGATCTATTTGAAAAATTACGAGCTTTGCGTCTGGAATTTGCCAGAAAACAAGCCTTGCCACCATTTATGATCTTTTCCGATAAAACATTGAAGGATATGTCAGTTCGTTTGCCAACTGATGAAAAAGAGTTCTTAGCTGTCAGTGGAGTAGGGAAAGTTAAATTAGAGCAATATGGGACAGACTTTATTAATGAAATTAAGGAATTCCAAAAGGTTAGCCAGAATTCTTAAAAAGAAGCGTAAAATAATAGGAGCATCGAAAACATAAATTTAACGATGCTGCTTTTTTTATTGGGAAGATGGATATAATAAATGCTTTACGAATACGTCTATTAAAATAAAACCCCAAAATATGATTTCAAACAAGATAGGTCGATAAATCAGCAATAGTCATCAAATGCAATAAGTTATTTATTTGAAAAAATAAATAAAATTAAATGTTTTACGAAAACATTATCAAAAAAAACACAACCAAACAAAAAGGGGCAAAAAATGAAAAAAATAGCACTAATTTCAGACATTCATGGAAACTATAACGCCCTTGACCAAGTCATTAAGGATGCAAAAAAGCAAAAAGTTACCGAATACTGGTTTCTAGGCGATTTATTAATGCCAGGACCTGGCACCAATTCAATCCTTGAACTCTTAAATTCAGTCAATACGACTCATTTTATTCGCGGAAATTGGGACGATTTTTTGTTTGAAGATGTCTTAGCTATCAGCAAACAATACTTTAATGAACCACAAACCACATACATTGTTGAATTGCTCAAATACATTTTTAATCATATTGATAATAAGTATTTGCGACAAATGAAGCAATGGCCAATCTCTGAAGAATTTACACTGAATAATCTCAATATTTTGTTATCACATAATTATCCAGATAAAGACTTTGGTCATGAACTTTTACCATATGAGAAACAGCAAAACTTTGATCAACTTTTATTTAAGAAAAATCATGATATTGCGATATATGGCCATACACATCATCAAGTATTCAGAACTAGCAGAAAAGATCAATTAGTTATCAATCCAGGCTCAGTTGGACAACCATACACAGCATGGAGTAAATTCAGTGCTGACAGACGCGCTCAGTACACGATTTTAACTTTGGACAGTACTGGTTATGGTGGAATTGATTTTCGTAAAGTAAATTATTCAATAGATGCTGAATTAGAATTTGCTCAAGAAAATGATTTGCCATTTTTTGATTTGTATAAAAAAATCTTTACAGATGGTAAAGCATTTACGCACAACAATGATGCATTAAATTCGGTAATAAAAAAATACTCATATAAAGATGATGTTTTGAAGTATTTGAGGAAACTGGTTAAATCTAAAGAAAATAGTTAACTTCATATAATACATATTATGTAACCTTAGATAAGTATCAATGATTTAACTAGGTTAAAAATTACCCTGTCGCTGAATTTACATTAATTTATAATAAATATATTATGTCTATTACATAAAGACTTATACATGAAGACTTAAATATTTAATTGGGACTTTTTAAGTTAGCAAATAAAATTTAGACACCGTCAATCGAAATGTCTCCAAGAATTAGGCGTTGTCAGATTAATTTTGACGAAGAACTATCCATTTATTTAATGAAGTCGTCCATAGAATTAACGTCTAAGTTATGAACTTTGGAGAATGAATTTAAGATAGCTATAATTGAATTATTTAGTTAAATTAAATCATATATTATTCATAATTAAGTCTGTTAAAAGTCTATAAATACTGTTAAATCAGCATTTATAGACTTTTTAAGTGAATTGATTTATTTGTTTTAAATATTTATGTTTATTTGCTGACGATTCAAAATCCTTCAATTAGCCAAAAACGCTGATTTAAAGCCAATTTGACCAATATTTTAACGAAGTTTACTGAAATGATGCTCAAATTGTACCATTTACTTTAAAAAATAGATTTACACGCAATATATGATTAGTTGATTTAAACGGTAAGGTGTATCTCCTCACTGAGTTGTTAATGAGTACTTTCATTAAAACTAGTATTTTAAAGAAAGTAATATAAACAGTTGCAAGAACATTTATATCTCGGTATCATATTAACTAACAAGAACGTACGTTTGGAGATTTTGATTATGGACAAGCAACATTATTTAAAATTAATTGAAAATGAATTATCACAAGCACCCTGGTTCGTTAAAGAATACTATCAAGCTAAATCAACCGTCCCTCTTTCACCTGCAACTTTATATCAATATTTAACCGAGTTTCGTCGTTTCTTCAACTGGCTAATTAGTGAAGGAATCACTTCTGTCCCCCGACAAGCCGACATTCCGTTATCGTTATTAGAGCATTTAAAAAAAGAGACTGTAGAATTATATAAATCTGCCCTCCTCAATCAAATTAAGGAAGCTGGTTCTGGAGGAAGTCGTACTCACCCCACCATTAATCGTTCATTAAATGCCCTCTCGTCACTTTTTAAATATTTAACAGAAGATACCGAAGATGAAAACGGTGAAGCCTATTTTGATCGAAATGTCATGCATAAGATTGCTTTAGTAAGAACTAATGAGACCTTTGCTACCAGAGCAGCAAATTTGAAAACAAAATTGATGCTTGGTGACACAGATCATAAATACTTGGCCTTTATCAATGAAAAATATGAAGAAAAATTAACACCAACGCAGAAACGCTACTTTTTACGTGATAAAATCCGTGATTTAGCAATCAATGCTCTGCTATTAGGCAGTGGTTTACGAGTTTCTGAAGCAGCAAATGCTGACGTTCGACAATTGAATTTAAAAACAGGTACGATTGGCGTTATTCGCAAAGGTGGTCAAAAAGATATCGTCCAGATTGCACCTTGGACATTGCCTTATATTGAAAACTACTTTTCAAAAAGGACAGAATTGTACCATCCAACATCTGGTGAACGTGCCCTCTTTTTAACCGTTTATCGAGGCAAAGCATCACGTATGCAAGCTAACACGATGGAAAAAATGGTCGCTAAATATTCAGCAGCCTTTAAAGTACGTATCACGCCACATAAATTGCGCCATACATTAGCTTCAAAACTCTATTTAGCCACTAAAAATGAACAATTAGTTGCTACACAATTGGGACAAAATAGTACAGGAGCAACTAGTTTATATACGCATATGATTGACGAAGAACAACGTAAAGGCTTGAAAAAGTTATAATTTAATAGTACCAACTGAATTTTATCTTGCTTATGCTGGTTACTTGCAAAAAATATGTAAATAAACCAGTACTCTAAAATAACCCCAAATTGAACAATTAGAGCTCAATTTGAGGTTATTATTATACTTTTTATTTAGTTGTTTTTACTCGTAATAGTATCAAGCAGAATAGAAATGGACCGTTCGCGTTTTGTCATCGATTGAATAGATTATTCTATGTTGGATGTTCAACCTTCTTGAATAAAGTTGATCTTCTGGAGGAAATAACTTTTCAAAATTATCCGTGGGGATCATAAGGATTAATTACTGATTTCTTTATTACCTCGTTAAAACCGTCTTTTAATTTGCTTTACTTGATTTTTTTAATTTGATAGCATACCTATATTTAAATTTTATCCCAGTCAATACTATTAGTAAAATCGATTTCACCTGAATCATCTTTCAATGCTCCATGTACTTTAAATAAAGTGCCATTATTTGCAAGGAAAAATGTCTCTTGCAACGCTTTATAACTATAGAATTTTATACAATTTATAAAAATATTACTAATCAGAAATCGTTAGTAATCCATCAAAGAATGAACTAATTTTTTGACTGAGACAACGGTATTCAATATGTCAACTCCGTTATTTATACTAACGATACCTGTATTAAAATCACCAAGAAGCATTCCAGGTCTAACCCCACCATGAGAATTGATTTGTTTATCAAGATCATTATTATGAGGATTAAGATACTCCTCTTTTGCATATTTTTCAGCTATTGAGGTCTTAATTGAACGTTGCGTTGGTGAAACCCGATAAATATTATCATAGCTTGATTTTTTAACTAATTCTTTTGCTTGGTCACTCATCGGCGCCTCATCAGTCATTAAGAATCTGCTACCAATGTAGACACCCTGTGCTCCTAAAGCAAAAGCTGCTTTAACACCGCGATGATCATTAATGCCTCCTGCTGCTAAGACGGGAATGTCAACAGAATCAACCATTGTTGGTACAACAGTAAAAGTTCCAAAATCTTGTTCAGGAATTACTCCTCCTTCATCTGAACCTGTGGCAACGGCAACATCTGCTCCATACTTTTCGCCCAAACGCATCTGATCAATAGTAGGCGTTAATGGACGAAAAATAATTACTCCGTCATGCTCCTTTATCAGATTGAATAATTCCTGATGGGCAGTACCAACCACTACAAAATATTTAATTTCTTCAATAAAAGCTACATCGAGTAATTCTCTAGTAAACCTCGTTTCAGCAACTGATCTATCTGTTTTTGGAGTTAAAATATTTATACCAAATGGCTTGGTAGTAAGTCGTTTAACCTTTTTTATTTCTGATTGCATTCTTTTGGCAGTTTCGTCAGGATCTCGGGTTACTGTAGTTTGACCCGCATTTGGACCTAATACTCCTAATCCGCCAGCATTGCTGACTGCTGCGACCAACTTAGCACTAGTTAACCATGACATTGGTGCTTGGATAAGTGGATATTGAGTATTTAAAATATCTGTTACTTTTTTCATTCGTAAATTAACTCCTTAAATATATATATTCCTAATTGTGAATGTGTTTGATCAAAAAAATAAATGCTACAAAGCATCTATTTAAAAAGGCTGTACGATAAATAAAGTTGATAGGTATTTTGCCATCAACTTTATTTTTGTATACCATTTATTAGTAATAACCATTTAAGAACACCAAAAAAGGACACCATTCATGCCCTTTAGATGTTC
>NZ_VDFO01000053.1:0-13956 GCF_009600995.1 Companilactobacillus halodurans
GTTCATTCATGGGGAATGCCTCCTGTAATGTTTTCTGTGGTTACTAAATATCATAAGGGAAGGCATTCCCTATTTCTATACAATTCAGAAATCTTTTATGCATTTACACAAGATATTTTACGCTCTCCCAAAAACATCAGTGATTATAATTTGTTTGTCTTTTGATTTTTTATCAATTAATCTACTTTTGATCTCATCCTTCATAACAAAATTTTCTACCGTATAAGCACAAAGTATATCAATATTAGATTGTTTACCTAATATCATTTCCACCGATGACTTCATTCCTTTTGCTAAAAAGGCGTGAGATGCTAATAATATCTTTATCATATAATTACCTCTACTACTTTATTTATAGCTTTCTTTCCACATATATCTACGTGTATTGAAATCTTCATGAATCACATATGATAATTGACGCATATAGACATTATTCAAAATCGAAGAGAATATTGGGTGATTAAAGTATTCCGAAATATGAGGTTCTAAATCGTCTAGCCCAATTTCCTTACCATCTAGTACATATAACTTCTTACCACCGAACCTTTGTTCAAATTTCAAAGCTCTTTCGTCTTCCGGACGAGTACGACCTGTCGAAAGTAGTTGGAAGAAGGATTTACTCTTATCTGTCACCTCAAATGGTCCATTGAAGAATTCATAACTATGAACCGTAGGAGCATTAAGTTGCAACATTTCTTCAAGATTACAAATTGAAAAGATATATCCTGCACCAAATGTGGGTCCACTTGATAATATATAAATAGTTTTTTGATTTTTATTTAATTCAGCCCATTCTTTAGCCAATGGTGTTGTATATTCGACAGCCTTACGATACATAGGATCCAATACGTCAAATGCTGCCATTGCGGCTTTATAGTGATCATACCCTTCTACCTCGTTAAGCAAGTTCATTGCAACACAGATACCAATACTTGCATTAACACGATCAATTCGACTCTCATCAAGAGCTAAACTATCATATTTAATAATGTAATCACATGTTTCAGTTAGCCCTGATTCATCAACATATAATCCAATTGTTGTTGACCCCATTTTTTTAGCAACCTTTGCAGAATCAATTGTTTCTGAAGTACCTCTCATCGAGCATAAAACAACTAATGTTTTTTCGTCAATATTCTTTGGTGTTGCGTAAATAAATTCACCACTAGTAAACATGTGTGATGAAATTTTTTTCGATTCTTGTTCCATAAAGTAATTAGCACCATAAAAACCTCCAAAAGAACCTCCAGCACCGACCCAAACAACTTGGTCGATTTTATTATTCATCTTACCCAATGCTTTTTTTACTGTTTCCTTTACTTCTTCTTGAATCTTCATAAAAACCTCCAAAATATTTAATTAAGATACATGTATCTTTAACAACTTGAATAATAAACCGTTTTCATACCAAATGCAAGACTTTTTAGAAAAAATGTCATTACATGTATTCTATTTTTTTGTATTTAAATGTATACATTTAAATACATGTTATGTATAATAAACTTGAAGATGTATTATTGGAGATGTCATCATGAGAAAGCAAAATAAATCAAAATCACTATTATATGAACAATTAACAGATACAATTAATAAAAGAGTCCAGGAAAACACTTATAAGTCAGGAGAAATGATTCCCTCCGAATTAGAATTACAACGTGAATTTGGTGTGAGCCGTAGTACGGTCAGAAAGGCATTAAATATTTTATCCAAACAAAATATTTTGATGAAAATCCCTGGTAAGGGTACTTTTGTTTCTGACAAAAAATCACCTATAAAAACTAAAAGCAAGCATTTTTTAAGTTTTACAGATAATGTTAAAAGATCAGGAAAAAAGCTTACAACAAAATTAATCTATACTAAAGATGTTAATAATAATGAGAAACAACGAAATTTCTTTAATATTAGTGAATCAGATAAACTAGTAAAAATTAAGCGCCTTAGATATCTAAACGGGGAGCCATTCTGTATTGAAACAACTTGGCTGTCGGAGAAGTACTCTGACATTACAAACAACAATTTGGATGGATCACTTTACCAAATCTTGAAAAAGAAATATGATTCTGCTCCTAATAATGGTCAGAAAACTTTTAAGATAATCTTTGCCACTCAAGAAGAATCATTTTTATTAGATGTTTCTCGTGGATCTGCCTTGATGAAGATAAATGACTACGTTTATGATCAAAATGGATTTCCACTTCATATTTCTGAGCAAATACTCAAAGGCGATAAATTCACTTATGCAGTGAATCAATAGTTCTTTAATAAAATAAGGATATATATAAAAAGAGCTAGCCCTGACGAGGACTAACTCTTTTTATATATATTAGAATCACTTTTAGCAATTAGTTTAAAATAATTACTTAAAATCACTCAATCATAATAAATTTAATCATCAACCTCTATTGAACATATTCCCATTGGTGGAATTTTAAATTTATTATTTTGAACTTTTTCTATTGCATTTACTTCCTTAGAATTTTTACCAAATAATTTTTTGTCTAATTGCTTTGTAACACGACTAACGTTCTCTAATCTAACAATATAACCAGACTCATTAAAGTATGCAGGATAAATGGAGCTCACTAAATAATTATCGGGGAGATTCAACACTTCTAGCTCATTAACATCAATATGATCTATATTAGGAAATTGAATTTTGTTATCAAGACGCTTATAAAAGAGGTTTAAGTTTTGATATTGATAACATGGAATTGATAAAGCTAAGTTGTTCGAATACTTTTTCAACGTCTCTTCATCAAATTCTTTTCCAATTATTAACCCAAATTCTTCAACAATATTACTTAATACTTCTGCATCAGGTGTTTTAATCATTATATGGCCACTTTTTGTTGTATCTCCAGAGGCACGTCCTGGTCTATACCCTAAATTGGGTTTCCCAAGTTCATTGGTCGTCGCTAGTACAGTTAACCAAATAATACCATTTACTTGTTGATACTCTGAAATATCATTTGATACTAACGATACGAATTTCTCATTATTTTTCACCGTAACACTATCGTCAAATGGATAGATGCATACTGGGACTTCTGCCCATTTTGGATTCTTTTTTTCAATTGCAGTACGTTTAATAAATCCAAATGGCACGGATGCAATGTGGGACTCAGAATTAATTCGTGTTCTAAAACCAACTCTTATTCTATGATCTAAAACCTCATTATCAAATTCAAATCTAAATCTGATAGTTTCACTACTCTTTAAAAGATAGATTCTCATCCTATAATTAACAAAATGAGTTTGACCTTGGTATTGTTTCTGTACTTGAGATACCGGTAACTCTTCAGTTCCCTCCAATATCATTTCTGAGAAAGAACCAAATTTTTTAGTAGAACACTTATTGAATTCTAACATTCTTTTATGACCATTTTCTAATGGTGAAAAATCATAAGTATCACCATCATTAGGAACATCTTCAATTAACAAAGCGTCATCAATTAAACTATCTGCAGTTTGAATTTTTAATTTTCCGTCGTGGAAACTTAACATGTATTTATCATTACTTATAGATGAATCAGTTGATTCCTTTTCTTTACTATCATTATCAGTCACTTGATCAGTCACTTGGAAAACTTTAAATCCAAGAGCTGGCAAACTCACTTTAACTAAAATCTTAGAGATATAATAGCCGTTTTCCTTAATATAATGATTCCCAATTTCATTTTGCACCAGTACGTTTTCTCTTGGCTCAACATATTTTTGTGAAATGATATCACTTTTGCAATCTTTTAATCCTGGATATTTCATAGCCGTTAATAGTGTAATTTCATTGAATCTATTAGTTCTATGAGCTGTTGTATTAAATAACAAGACTTCATTCTCTTTTAACTGGATTTTTCTTGATATTAAATTTTCAATCATGTTAATAATGTCATCTGCAATTTGTTGACCTTCTTTAATCCGTTGGATTATATCACGCTCCACGGAATCTGTAACACTTCCTGCCATACTGTCATGTGCTTGACTTTCCAAAAGTTTCTTCCAAGCACGAACCACAAATTTATGACTAATATCTACTCCAATCTCATTAGAAATTACCAACATAGGCTCGACAGTCTTAATCAATTTCATTTCAAGCTTTTTGGATTCAAGTTTTATATTCATACGACTTGAACTACTTGTTCTATGAACTCTTGCAAGTACTGGATCAATAAATTCTCCAACATAATCAGGTAAATCTACTCGATTTGATATCTTGTTGATAAAAGATTGATAATCGGTAATTTCATATTCATACTTTCCCAAATCATTAATACGATTAATTTTGTTACCAAAATCTTTAATGATATCTAATTGATCATTACCCGAGGGGATAAGGATATCATTCCCCTTTTCAACTTTCCTGATAAAATCAACAGCATTATCTAGCCTTTTATCGACATATCCACGGTTATCGTCCAGTAGCATCCCTGTACTATATCCTTGGGGCATATTAACCGCTGTAACATTATTTTCTTTACCCAGTGATTTCCAATTAAAGTAATATCCACCAACTTTTTTAACATCTAGTCCGCGCCAGAAAATAAAACTGGAAATTCCAAGGTGATTTAATATCACCGGCATTTGAGAATTAAAGCCAAATGTATCAGGCAAATACCCAACATTTAAGTACTGTCCATACTTTTGAGAATCAAGGATGCCAATCATCCCATTTCTGATCAGTGATTCTCCTTTAATATGCAAAGCATCAGGTTGAGTAAACCATGGTCCAATAATTAATTGACCTCTTTTAACTAACGACTTAACACTATCAGTCATCTCAGGCCTTATTTCTAAATAATCATTAAGTATCGAAATTTGGCCGTCTAATGTAAAACTAGCATCTTGATTTTTTTCTAACTCTTCAATTGCATCAGTAAATAATTTATCACTAAGAAAAATGGAATCCTCAGATGAAAAATACCATTCTCTGTCCCAATGTGTATGATTTACAATACTAACTCTTATCATTAACTTTCCCACTCTTCCTCAGAGAAATCATTGTCTTTTGTTTCATCAATAGTTGTTTCGTTTTGTGTTTCATCAACTGTTATTGTCTTACGAACTAATAAAGTTGCAACTGTAATAAAAGCTGAGCCTACAAAAATACCTAATAAATATACAGGCCAATTATTAACTGCAAACCAACCATAAAAGCCACTGATAGGAGCCTTATTAACTGCACCCAAACCAACAGCAATAGCACTACCTAGAGCCGAGCCAATAACATTAATAGGAATAATTTTTAGTGGAGATTCAATTGCAAAAGGAATGGCACCTTCACTAACACCAATAAGTCCCATAACAAATGATGCTTTGCCAGCCTCGTTCAATTCAGGGGTAAACTTCTTCTTATTAATCATTGTTGCCAAACCTAATCCAATAGGTGGAATAATAATTGCTACCTGTGCAGCTGTATTAGGATCGTAAACCCCACTAGTTAGTAAGGCCATTGCAGTCGTTACGGCAGCTTTATTAACTGGTCCACCTAAGTCAAAACCGACCATTCCACCAACGATGGCAGCCAATAGAACTTTATTAATACCTGTCATTGACTTCAACCAACTTGCTAGCCCTTCGTTTAATGCAGCAAATGGAGTACCAATAACATACTGAATTAAAATGAGTGTAACTAAAGATCCCAAAACAGGAACCAAAAATACAGGAACCACTGAACTCATTGCTTCTGGTAAATGAATGTGATCAAACATGAATTTACTTGCATAACCTGCAATAAAGCCTGATGCTAAGGCACCTAAGAATCCAGCGTTCATATTTGCTACCAAAACGCCTGCTACCATACCAGGTGCAATCCCACCTTTATCAGCAATGGAATAAGCAATAAATCCTGAAATAATTGGAAACATTAGACCAAGGGCTAATCCTCCCCAACCATCATCAGTATGTAAAAATTGAATAATTACATTTGAATCTGTTGCCCACTTAGTATCCCAAATATCTTGAATACCAAATGCTGAAGCTCCAATTCTTGATATTGCCATCAAAACAGCTCCAGCAATAACAACTGGAATCATATAAGAAATACCAGTCATTACATGCTTTTCTATATCTTTCCAAAATGACTTGCTCATTTTAAAATCCTCCTTAACTTATAAAAAATCCCCTAATTTTTATCAGCCAATGCTAGTGCATCATTAATAACTTTCTTTGCATTCTTGATTGGATCACTAACGTTAATATCCAAAATTTTCTTTCCATCAAATCGTTCTGAATCACGAACTTTAGTGTCAGTGGCAAAAATCACAGCCTCTCCAATTTCAACATCCTTTGCGGTCAACTTATTTCCGACTCCAGTGGCACCTTGTGTTTCAACTTTAATCAGAACTCCCATTTCTTTAGCAGCCTTACGAAGAGCTTTTTCTGCCATATATGTATGAGCGATTCCTGTGGCACATGCAGTTACTGCAATCAATTTTCTTTTCATCAATCTATACTCTCCTTATTTTTAAAAATATTGATAATATCATCTTTATTTCTTGATTGCTTCAGTGATTCAATAACGTCGTCATCCATTAATCTTTGTGCTAATAGTGATAGGACTCTCAGATGTTCTTTTGATTCTGATTCATCAGGAATTGAAAGCATGAATATAATGGAAACTTTATTACCATCCAAAGCATCCCAATCAACAGGTGTTTTTAATTTTGCAAAGGCAATAGATGACGTTGTTACAACACTCGATTTTCCATGAGGTATTGCTATTCCTTCACCTACCCCAGTTGTTCCCATCTGTTCGCGCTCCATCACCGAATCTACATATTTATCAATACTAGTAATAACGCCATCATTTAAAAACATTTTTGACATTTTTTTTATGACATCTTTTTTTGACTCAGCCTCAATTTCAAATTCCATTTGATTTTTGTTTAATAAATCTAAAATCTCCATAGTCATTTTCCCTTCAATAAATTAATGATTTGTTCTTTAGTTTTGCTTGAAATAATTTCTTTAATAATTTTCCTATTACTCAAGATATCCCAAAATCTATCATAAATTTTGTCCAATTCAGATTGTGGAGTATTTTGATTGAATGCTATAAAAAACACTAGACTAACTTTTTGTTTACCCCAAGTAATTGGATTCAACAGTTTCAACACTCCAATTTGTGATTGTTTTACATACTTTGGATTAGCATAAGGCGTAGCAATATTCTTAAATGATGTATATGATAAGTGCTCTCTCGCAATTGCACTTTTAATAGAATTAGGTTTTAAAATTTGGTTTTTTTCTAATAGAATCCCCATTTTTGTAATTGCATCTTCCCAGCTACTGGCCTTTGATATTAAGATATTTTTATCAGAAATCAGGCTATTAAATAAATTATCATTGTTATTGGCATCAATATCATTATTTTCAATTGCAATGTTGATTTTATTTTTTAATTCATCAGTTGAAACAACAGGACTAGCATAAACAACAGGCTTTGTTGGTGCGGAGAGTTCAATCGTACTTACAATTAAGTCAACATCCTCAATATCAAAATCTAAATATTCGTCATATGATAAAATTCGTATTATCTTGAGATTAGAAAACTCCCTTTTTAATCTTGCAGCTAATAATTGTGAAGTTCCTAAACCTGTACTACAAACAATGATGGTATTTACTATACCGTTTTTTGCTCGCTTTCTTTCTAAAAAAGCTTCAAAATGTAACGCCAGATATGCAGTCTCGTCATCGTTTATTGTTATGTTATATTTATTTTCATACAATTCCTTTAAATGAATTGCATTTTCAAATGCATAATTATACTTTCGTATTATTTCATCTTTATAAGGATTAGTTATTGATACTCCTAATTTCCAACGGTTTAATGATGAATTGATATGTAATAACAATCCTTCATACAGTTGATTATCAAAACCGATTTTCTTCAAGTATTCCAGTAATAAATTATTAGCATTAAGATTTGCCTTTACTTTACTTGCATGTTTCTTTCCTGCTGCTAATAGATGTAATTGAACATAATATATTTCTTGACTCGGAAATTTAATAGATAACTCATCTTCTATACTTCTTACCAAAACTTCGGCTTCTTTTAAAAAAGTTTCTGACTTTCCCCAATAAACACGATCAATAAATTTTCCTAACTTTATTCTTTCTACTGCTATTAATAGATGAACAAATAAAGATTGATATTCGTAATCGTTAAGAACCATATGTTCATTAATTATGAAATTGCTTAATACCTTATCTACTTTTGTTATTAATGATTTGGGTATTGAAAGATTATTATCACTAACTATTTTTAATTCATGTTCATTAATAATCGACGATGAATTAAACAATTGTCGAGAAATTACTTTCGTCAAAATCTTTCTTCTTTGCTCTTCATTTAAATTGAGTTTGAAACCTTTTCCTGATTTTCTTATCAAACTTACTCCAATTGATTCCAAACGCAATTCGATATTATCGATATCATCAAGGATAATCTGGCGATTCACAAAATATTTATCAGATAAATATTGAGTAGTTATATATACATCTGTATTAAGTAATTGACTAAAAACTAGTTCTCTTCTTGTACTTCTATCTAAATACCTATTTTTCTTGTTAAATTCAATTTCTGTTAAAATCTTTAATAACTTTTTATCACTACCTTTAATATAAATTCCAATTCTTGGTTTTTTTACTAATTCAACATCATAATTTTTTACATACACACCTATGACTTGCAAATCTTTATAAATAGTTTTGGTAGAAACATTAATTCTCTGAGATAAGTCTTTCGCACTTAGCGCCTGGTGGTCAGATTCCTTTTTATTTTCAACTAGTATCAAAATTAATTGAATTTGACGTTTTGTTAAGTCCATATCCTTACCTCCAATTCAAATATATCATCATTGTATCCGTTTACATATATGACCAACTTCCACATTAATGTGGAAGTTATTATCTTGTTCATAAAACACATTTATAGTAGTTATCTCTAAATTATTTAAATACTCCTTTTTATAAGTCAGAATACATTAAATAACTGAACATAAGAAATACTTTTTCATACTTCAATGACAGTGTTTCAGATCCAGATTCTTAATGGTCGACTGTTTATTAATTGTATTAACTAAATGATTTCGTCATCTGTAATAAATCAAAGTTGGCTTCCTTCAAAAGTAAATAACTTAACACATGATTGAAATATTCATTGGAACTACTTTCCAAAGAAAAACAAAAATTATAGAAATAAATTGATATATCATTAATGTTATCTTGGCTGTTGATTGATTTAATCAATACTCTTAAATATTCTCATAAACATGAGAAAAACATATTTTTTTGAGGGGAAACTGTATTTGATAATAATAGCCAAAGTAAATTTTCTCTGTCGTTATATAAACGTTACCAAATAGCTTTTAGACTGCTCTCTAAATGAATGAACATTTTCAACAACTTCTCCCCTTTGGTAAATTCTATCGTTCATTTCACTGCGGTATTTTTCAATGATTTCTTATATTTTGAAGACATCGGTTTCTCTTGCATGATTTCTTCTTCGAAATTTATCTGATAATAACTTTGGATTACAGTTATCTGAAATATTTTTAATCGGATGTTCAAATTAATTTTACAGTTTGTAAACGCAAAAAAGGATATCGCTAAAATTCATAATGCGATATCCCTAAAAATTAGATCTGTATTTTATCAAAGAAAATAATAGCAAATTCGAATTAATTAAATGTACTGCATATCATTAAAGTAAAATAATCAATTTATATAAAAATAGTTATCTGACATTTTTTGATTTATGCCAAACTAGCTTTTGGCAAAATATTGATAATATAAAGCAAGATTACAAAGACAACGAACAATCCATACATAATTGGATTGATTTCTTTTCTCTTACCTGCAGCGAGCATCGTGATTGGATAAACTAAGAATCCAAAAGCAATACCATAAGAAATGTTATAAGTTAATGGCATACCGACAATCGTTAAGAAAGCTGGCAGCGCAATTTCAAATCTATCCCATTGAATTTGTTTCATTGATTGGGCCATTAATGTACCAACGATAATCAGTACTGGTGCCGTTACGTTTCCTGTAACGACTGACAATAATGGCGAGAAAAACATTGATAGAGCAAACAAAACACCGACAGTGACTGATGTTAAACCGGTCCTGCCACCCACAGCAATTCCGGCTGATGATTCAACATAAGCAGTTGGAGGAGTTGTTCCAAATATTGATCCACTGACCATTGAAATTGAATCAGCCATTAGGGCATGTCCAATTCTTGGCATCTTGCCATTCTCATCTTTCATGACATCAACTTGTTCGGCCAAGCCAATCAATGTACCAGCGGTATCGAAGAATGCTACTAATAAGAAGATAATCACAACTGCCCAAAGTTGCGGTTGTTTAATATCAGTAATGTGTGCAACGCCGACACCAAAAGTTGGCTTCAAACTAGGAATTGCCGAAACAATATGAGCAGGTGCTGAAATTAATTTTGTCACTAAACCAACAATTGTTGTGAAGACCATTCCAATAAAAATAGCACCTGGAATCTTACGAGCCATCAAAATGGCTGTAACCAAAAGTCCGGTGATAGTTAACCAAGTCGTGGGAACCGCAAATGAACCAATAGCAACAAGCGATGACTTACTAGCTGTAATTAATCCACCGTCTTGCAGGCCGACAAAGGCAATGAATATACCAAGCCCTGAAGCAACTGCCAATTTCAAATCTTTTGGAATTGCATTAATTACGATTTCGCGCAACTTCATCAATGAAATTACCAAGAAAATCAAACTAGCAACGAAAACCCCAGCCATAGCGGTTTGCCAAGGAATTCCCATCGCTATAACGACTGAATAACTGAAAAAGGCATTATCGCCTAACCCTGGTGCAATCGCAATCGGATAATTAGCCAAGATTCCCATTAAAACTGAACCAACAACTGCAGTCAAAGCTGTTGCTGTAAAGAGTGAGCCTTTGTTCATCCCTGAGTCTCCCAAAACTTGAGGATTAACAAATAAAATATAAGCCATTGAAACAAAAGTTGTCAGACCAGCTAAAATTTCTCGTCTAACATTTGTTTTGGCTTCTTCGAGATGGAATAAACGTTCCAAAAAACTTAAATTCCGTCCATCTTGTAATGAATTCACGATAAAACGCCCCTTAGAAATAATTACTATTTTTCGAACTTTTCTAGTATTGCAGATTATTCGTGTTTTGACAAGAGAAATAGAAACATTTATATACTTTTTCTTAAAATTGTTCGTATTTAACTATTATTTTATTAATAATAATCAGTTTTTACTTAAATCTATGGTTATGCGTAACGCTATTGTTCGTGTTTTGCTTAAATTAGGTCAAAAAAAATAAGACTTAAACATCGAATGTTCAAGTCTTATTTTTAGGCATTAATTAGTTACTGGAGATTTTTCAGTGATTTTAATCGTACCATCGACTAAATCAGCTTGTAAATTCTTAACATCCAAGTTATCAAGGTAGAATTCAGCTACCTTATCTCTAATCTGTTGTTCGATAACTCGGCGTAATGGTCTTGCACCCATTGCTTCATCGTAACCTTCATCGATCAACCACTCTTTAGCTTCAGGCGTTACCTCTAAGGTAAGCTGCTTCTTGGCTAAATTAGTCTTAACATCGTCTAACATTAAATCAACGATTTGATTCAAATCAGTCTTAGAAAGATGAGTAAATTCAACAATACCGTTAAATCTATTCAAGAATTCCGGTTTGAAGTATGGTGCTAACAAATCCTTCAACTTTTCATCTTGAGGATGTTCATTACCGAAGCCAGCATTTGATGTTGCAATCACAATCGTATTCTTAAAGTCGACTACGTTACCTTGTCCATCAGTTAAACGTCCATCATCCATTACTTGTAATAACAGAGTTAAAACTTGTGGATTGGCCTTTTCAATTTCATCCAACAAGACGATTGAATAAGGATTACGACGAACTTTTTCAGTTAACGTATTGCCGTTATCCTCGTAACCTACGTAACCAGCTGAAGTACCAATCAATTTAGAAACGGCTGTTAAATCTGAATATTCACTCATATCCAAACGCACGATTGCGTCCTTGCTGCCAAACATATCCTTAGCCAATTGTTTAACTAATTCTGTTTTACCAACACCAGTTGGACCGACAAATAAGAAACTACCGATTGGACGATTGCTATCATCAAAACCAGCGCGGTTTCGACGAATAGCTGAAACGACCATATCAACTGCTTCATCTTGTCCAATGACCTTACTCTTCAAACGTTTGCCCATATCTTTTAAGTGCTCAATATCGCTAGCACCCATTTGTGATACTGGAACACCGGTCAATCTTTGAACCGATTCTGCAATATCATTAACTTTGGCTATAGGTTCTTGAGCTTGATGATCGTCTTGATTCAATTTAGTTTGAATCTCTTCAATATGTTTCTTCAAACTAGCAGCTTTTTCGTAATCTTCTTTTTCAGCTGCTGCAGTTTTATCTTTTTGAGCTTGCTTCAAATCTTTTTCCAAGCTGACTTTATCAGTTACAGGATTTTTAGCAGCTAAGTGAGCCGCAGTCATATCGATCAAGTCGATTGCCTTATCAGGTAACGACCTTTGAGGAATATATTGAACTGAATAGTCAACGGCTGCCTTTAAAACTTCATCAGGTAATTTGACGTGATGATGGTTTTCATAAGCGCTGCGTAAGCCCTTCAAAATAGCTAAAGTAGCTTCTTTACTAGGCTCATTAATCGTTATATCGTTGAATCTTCTAGCCAAAGCAGTATCTTTCATAATCGTATTCCGATACTCATCTTGAGTAGTTGCACCAATGACTGAAATCTCGCCACGACTTAAAGCTGGCTTAATAATATCCGCTAAACCTTTACTACCTGAATCTGAACCAGCTGAACCGGCACCAATTATTTGATGGATTTCATCAAAGAACAATACCACATTTCCAGCTTTTTTGACTTCTTTTAACAAGTTTTGAATATTTTCTTCAAAGGAACCACGGTATTGTGTCCCTGCTTCAAGTGAAGACAAATCGATTGAAATAATTTGTTTGTCCTTGATTGCTTCAGGAACGTTGCCTTTGACGATTGCTTGGGCTAAACCTTCAACAACCGCTGTCTTACCAACACCAGCATCACCAACTAAAATTGGATTGTTTTTTGTTCTCCGACTTAAAACTTCAGCTGTCTCTTGAATTTCTTTGTCACGGCCAATAACAGGATCAAGCAAGCCTTGTTTAGCCTCTTGAGTCAAATTACGGCCTAACTTTTCTAACATTGTGCCATTTTTTGACTTACCGTTACCTTCATTAATGGGAATATTCTTTCCCGCTTGTCGTGCCTCTTGAAATTTTGCTAATTCATCAGGAGTCAATTCTTGACCATTCACATAATACTTAGCTTGTGAGTTGCCATTTTGTTGACTCATCAATCGTTTAAAAATCTCGTCCATATTGTCGCTAAAAGGATCTTCATCCCAAAATGATCTTGCCATATATAAAAAGCCTCCTCATTTAAGATAATGCAACTCCAATTCGCGCAGAACTTTCCACATTTCCGTATCCTGCGCCTTGGCAATTGCCTCTATATCGCGCAAATTTAAAGATGTGGCAGAGGTTTGTTTTTTATTAAATGATTTATGCAAAGTCGTATAACCATACCCACTTCGTTTTGAAATCACATATATTGTTAAGTCGTTGTCTTCTAAGTATGATTTAATATCTATCCACATATTTCCAACCTCCACAAGTACATTATAGCACATTTGTGATATATTACAAATGTGAAGTATCACAAATGTGACATAAAAAAAAGAAAGATTCTCACTAATAGAGAATCTTCCTCTTTGAAAATTATGGCTGTACGATAAATAAAGTTGATAGGTATTTTGCCATCAACTTTATTTTTGTATACCATTTATTAGTAATAACCATTTAAGAACACCAAAAAAGGACACCATTCATGCCCTTTAGATGTTC
>NZ_VDFO01000054.1:0-13644 GCF_009600995.1 Companilactobacillus halodurans
AACATCTAAAGGGCATGAATGGTGTCCTTTTTTGGTGTTCTTAAATGGTTATTACTAATAAATGGTATACAAAAATAAAGTTGATGGCAAAATACCTATCAACTTTATTTATCGTACAGCCATAATTATCAGTCATAGTCCTTTTTTGAAACAGTGATTGCTTTAGAAAGTTTCATTTATTCTTGATTTCAAGTAAAATAGTAGTAACCATTAGGAGAATTAATTATATGTCAGGAATATTTATATCATTTGAAGGACCAGATGGAGCCGGTAAAACAACAGCTCTCAAGAAATTAATGCCACTTTTACAAGAAAAGACGAACAAAGAAATCGTACTTTCACGAGAACCAGGTGGCAGTTCCATTTCCGAAAAGATTCGTAAAATAATTTTGGATATTCATGATGAAGAAATGGATCCAAGAACAGAAGCACTTTTGTATGCAGCGTCTAGACGTCAGCATTTAATCGATGTTATTTTGCCAACCCTTGAAGCCGGTAAAATCATGCTCAGCGACCGTTTTGTCGATAGCTCGATTGCCTATCAAGGCGGTGGTCGTGAGATTGGTACTGAAGCTGTTTCTAAAATCAACGATTTTGCCATCGACGGACATTTGCCAGACTTGACGATTTACTTTGATATTTCGCCGGAAGTGGGATTATCAAGAATTAGAAAAGACCATGAGGGTCAGATGGATCGTTTGGAAAAGGAAAAACTGGATTTTCACAAGCGAGTTCACGCGTCTTATTTGGAAATAGTCAAAAATAATCCAGAACGAATCGTTACGATCGATGCTGACCAGGTACCAGAAAAAGTGGTAGCTGACGCATTAGAAGCTATTTTAAAGAGATTTCCAGAGATATTTAACGAAGGAGAATAACCATGAAATTAATTGTAGCCATAATTCAAGATAAGGACAGTCAACAATTACAAACCCAGCTTGTTAAAGATGGATTTAGAGCTACGCAGCTACCTTCAACTGGTGGTTTTCTTAAGGCCGGTAACTGTACTTTCTTGATTGGTGTCGATGATGAAAAAGTCGATGATGCCTTAGAAATCATCAAGAAAACTTGTCACACAAGATCACAATACGTTACGCCAACATTTCTTATGCCGGAAGCAGCTTCTAGCATGGGTGAACCAATTGAGGTTCAGGTTGGTGGAGCAACTTGTTTCATCGTACCTGTGGATAAATTTGTGAGATTTTAAAAATGGAGAATTTATTAGAAGAGCAGCCCAAAGTCGTGACTGAGTTTAAAAAAATAATTTCTTCAAAGATGTTATCGCATGCTTATTTGTTTGATAGTGCTTCATCAAAAATAAGACAGCAGATGGCTATTTGGCTTGCTCAAAGTCAATTTTGCGATAATTTGGTCGATGGAGCACCTGATCAAACTTGTCAAAAATGTCAGACGATTGCTTTGGGCGATAATCCCGATGTTTTAGAGGTCCAAACTGAAAAACAGAGCATTGGTGTCGACGATATTAAGTTTTTTAAAAAAGAAGCTAGTATGACAGCGACTCAAGGAAAACGCAGAATCCTAATCATCGATGAAGCTCAAAAGATGACTAATGCTGCCAGCAATAATCTGTTAAAGACGATTGAAGAACCTGAAGGCAATTTGATGATTATCCTCTTAGCCAGTTCAGCTAAACAATTGTTGCCGACGATTCAATCGCGTGTGCAAATTTTTCATTTGTCCAATCAAAGCAATGAAGATGAAATCAACAGTTTGGTTGCGCAAGGGTTTAAAAAAGAGCAGGCACAAAAAGCTCTAAAAGTGACTGATATCAAATATTTGGAAAATTTTTCGAGTGAAAAATACCAAAGTTTGGTGACAGCTATCTCAAATTGGTTAGGTGAAGCTAACAAACAAAAAATAAATTGCTTTATTGATGTACAGACTGATATCATGCCTTTAATCGAGAATAAGGATCACCAACATTTAGTATTCGATATGTTGAATCAAATTTTTAGTGATATATTATCAATTAGGTACAATTTGAAAAAATCAACATTGACGTCGGTGGATATCTTGTCAAATAAGAGTATCAAACGGCTGGTAAAAATGTCCGATGAGTTATTCACAGCCGAACAAATGTGGAAAAGTAATGTATCGTTTCAAGCTATTTTAGAAGATTTGTCATTAAAATTTGTGGATTAGTAGGTGAAATTATGGCAGAGAAGGATTTATATGATGAATTTGAAACACTCACAAGTCAACTAAATGATATTAGTAAGAAAGTTTCTTTGCTTAAAGAAGAGTTATCCAGAAGTTTGGAAGAAAAAGAAGAGTTAAAGATGGAGAATCATAATCTTCGTAAGCATTTAGAAAAAATTGGTTATGAGGATAAAGATTTTAAAGGCAACACGCTTTCGGATTCACGTTTGAATCTTGAGAATTTGTATCGCAAAGGATTTCACGTTTGCCAACAATTCTATGGTACTCATAGAAAGAATAAAGAAGAATGCATCTTTTGTATGAATGTATTATATGGAAGCAACGGCAAAGGTAAGAGAAAAAAAGCTATTAGATAAGGGGAGCTATTTGAATGAAGGAACAAAGGAGTTTTGTTGATAATTCGAAGGGCTGCCTTTTTTTAGTGCCAACGCCAATTGGCAATTTAGAAGACATGACTTTTCGAGCTGTCGACACGTTAAAAGCAGTGGATTTAGTTGCTGCTGAAGACACCCGTAATACTAAGAATTTATTGAATCATTTTGAAATACCAACAGAATTAATAAGTTTTCATGAACATAATACTGCACAGCGTATTCCAGAATTAATTGAAAAAATGAATGATGGTGTAAAAATTGCCCAGGTCAGCGATGCAGGCGCACCTTCGATCAGTGACCCAGGTAAGGAATTGGTCAAAGCTGCTATTAAAGAAGATATTCCAGTAGTCCCATTACCAGGAGCCACTGCATCAGTCACAGCTTTAATTGCCTCAGGAATTGCACCGCAGCCATTTTATTTCTATGGATTTTTACCACGTAAGGGTAAGGAAAGAACTGAAGCTCTCTATGATTTGGCTAAGAGAAAAGAAACAACGATTGTTTATGAATCGCCTTATCGAGTTAAAAAAACAGTTCAGGATTTAATCGATAATTTTGGAGAAAATCGTCAGATTACTTTAGCTCGAGAATTGACGAAAATTCATGAAGCTTTCTTACGTGGAAGTCTGAAACAGGTTGCACAGTATTATCAAGAAAATGATCCCAAAGGCGAATATGTTTTGATAATTGCTGGTAAACCAGAAGAAGTTGCCACAAAAGTTCAATCAAACGATGAATTGATTACAGCAGTGGATAAATTAGTTGACCAAGGAAAAAAGCCCAATAAGGCCATTAAAGAAGTCGCCAATCACAACGGCTTAAAGAAACAAGATGTTTATAACCTTTATCACGGAATTGGAGAAGAAGAATAGTGGCAGAAAGAGAAACATTTTCATTAGAACAAGAAGTACCTTATTATTTTGCCAATTTAACTGGTGACATTCGGATGTCAGCCTTGATTGACTTATTGCTTTTGACCTCAGAAAAACAACTGCACCAAGCTGATGCTGACAGTACCGAAATGGTGCAAAATAATGGCTTAGGCTGGGTTGTTGTCCAATACCATATGGACATTAAGCAAATGCCAAAGTTAGGTCAGAAGTTAAAAATCACTACGCAAGCAACGACTTATAATAAGTACTTTTTCTATCGTGATTTTTGGGTTGAAGATGAAGCTGGCAATAAGATAGTTACTGCTAACAGTGCTTTTGTTTTGATTGATCTCAAAGAGCGTAAGATTGTCAGTGCCACCGATAGATTGGATAATAAATTTGGTGCAGAAGAAGTCAACAAAATTCAACGTTTTGCTCGTTTGAGAGAACCTAAGGATTATGACTTCGAGCAAGCTCAACACATCGGTTATTACAATATTGATGTTAATAAACATGTTAATAATTCATATTATTTTGATTGGATGATTGACACCTTAAATCTTGATTTCATTGCTACTCATCATATCAAGACGATGGATATTAAATATGAAAAAGAATTGAATATCAATAGTAAGCCAGTCGCATTTGCTAAAGTAGATAATACGAACAATAAATCTATTCATTGGATTAAGAGTGGTGAAGTACTGAACGTTATAGCTGAATTCACATGGGAAAATAAATAATTTACAGCAAAACTACTTGTTTACTGAAAGAAAAGTGATACTATATACAGGTACTAAAAAATATTTGGGGTAGGATTCAAGGCGTCAAGTGCCGATGGAACGGAATGTGAACGTCGGACAAAGAGTTTTCTCGCGATCTTGTTTCCGCATTCGCCACTTTATATATGTCTCTTTTTGCCTATATCTGGTGGCAGCTCCGTTTAGGAGATGTCGATTATGAACAGTAGTAGAAGTACCGTAATTAGCGTTCAAGAAATCACTTGGATGGCGTTGTTGATAGCATTACAAATGGTGTTATCGAAATTATCAATAGGTAGCAATACCCTCAAGGTAGGTTTCAGCTTTATCGCTATTGGATTGTTAGGTTATTATTTTGGACCATTTAAGGCAGCTATTGCCAACGTATTGGCTGATATCATCAGTAATACAGTTTTGCCATCAGCTGGCGGATTTTTCTGGGGATTCACATTCTCAGCTTTAGTTGCCGGAGTTATCTATGGATTCATGTTATACAACCATAAAGTTACGCTTTGGAGAGCTTTTGTAACAGTTTTCCTGATTACTTTAATTGTTAATACGGGTTTAAATACCTTGTGGATTCACATGATGACTAATGTACCGTACATAGCTTTGTTGGTTCCAAGACTTGTAAAAGAGGCTTTCAGCTTGATTTATCAAACTGGTCTTTTATACATCGTGCTCAAATGGATTGATAATTCGAAATTTAAGAAAATCGGCTTGTAGGTCGATTTTTTTTTTGACTAAAATTTCTGTGTTAGAATAGGTTTTATTAAGAATGAGGGATAAATATGAAAATATTAGCTTTTGATACATCTAACAAGCCGCTATCCGTTGCTGTTGTAGTGGATGGTAAGACCTTGGCACATATTGAGTCGACTGAAAAAAAGACTCATAGTATTACAATTTTGCCAGATATTAAAAAAACTTTACAAGAATCTAATTTAACGATAAAAGATATTGATTTGATTGCTGTTGCTAAAGGACCTGGTTCTTATACTGGCGTCAGATTGGCTGTGACAGTGGCTAAGACTTTAGCTGATACTTTGGATAAGCCTTTAGTAGGAGTTTCTAGTTTAGAAGTTCTGGCTGCTAATGGGGAAGAAAGCCATATTCTCGTACCATTGATGGATGCTAGAAATGACAATGCCTTTGCTGGCGTTTACCAAGTAAAGAATCAAAAATTAGAAAATATCAGTGAGGATCGTCACACATCAATGGCTGACCTGTTGGATTCCTTGCAAAAATATAATCAATCAGACTTAGAATTTATTAACGCTACACCTAGGTTACAAGAATTAATTCAAAATCAATTTCCTAATGCCAAAATTTTAAATAGTGAAAATTCATTGCCAGATGCCGCTAAATTAGCTAAGTTAGCCCAAACAACTAAACCAGTTGAAAATGTGGATGACTTTATACCAACTTACTTACGTTTAGCGCAAGCCGAACACGATTGGTATGCTAAAGGGCATAAGGACGATGGCAATGTTTCTTATGTTGAAGAAGTTTAGGAGCTTCTTTTCCAGCAAAACTCCGAAATTTGATTTTGAAGAGCAAGTAGTTACAGTAGAAGACCAAAAATTTGATTTAAGAAAAGCCCTTCCTAAAGACGCTATCGAGTATATGAAGATTCAAGAAACAATCTATCCGATACCAGTACCATGGCCAATGGATATCGTCGAAATGGAAATTGGCAATAAAAAAGCCTTATACCTATCACTCGTTGATGGGGAGGATGTCATTGCTTTTATTGGCATTGCCCTCAGTGACAAAGTTGAGTCGCATGTAACCAATTTAGCTGTGCACGTCGATTATCAAAAAATGGGAATCGGCCATTTATTGATGAATCAAGCCTTTAAATATTGTCGAGACCGTAAATTTAAAAAAATGTCTCTAGAAGTTGATGTGACCAACAAGCCGGCACTTGCGTTGTATGAAGCTTTTGGATTTAAAGTAAAAACAGTACATAAAAAGTATTATTTCAGAAATCATCACGACGCATTAGAAATGATGGTTGATTTGTAAGGAGAAAATTGTGAAAAAGGATACACTAATAATGTCATTTGAAAGTAGCTGCGATGAAACATCAGTAGCTATTATTAAAAATGGCAATGAAATATTATCTAACATCATTGCTACACAAATAAAGAGTCACCAACGATTTGGCGGCGTCGTACCCGAAGTTGCCAGTCGTCACCACGTTGAAGAAATCACAAAATGTATCAATTTAGCTTTAGACGAAGCTAAAGTTACGTATGCAGACCTTGATGCTGTAGCAGTAACTTACGGTCCTGGCTTAGTTGGTTCATTATTGATTGGCATCATGGCTGCAAAGACAATTGCTTTTGCTCATGATTTGCCTTTGATTAAAGTTAACCATTTAGCTGGACACATTTATTCAGCTAATTTTGTGGCCGATTTACAATATCCATTCATGTCGTTGTTGGTTTCAGGTGGACACACTGAGTTAGTCTTAGTAACAGCACCTGGAGAATTCCGTACGCTTGGCGATACACGTGATGACGCTGTTGGAGAAGCTTATGACAAAATCGGTCGCGTGTTGGGAATCAATTATCCAGCTGGAAAACAAGTTGACCAAATGGCTGCAGTTGGTAAGGATACATTTAACTTCCCAAGAGCAATGGTGCAAGAAGATAACCTCGACTTCAGTTTCAGTGGTTTGAAGAGTGCCTTCATTAATACTGTTCACCATGCTGATCAAGTGCATGAAGAGTTGGATAAAAATGATTTAGCTGCTAGTTTTCAAGGCGCAGTACTCGATATCTTGAGTAACAAGACCTTTAGAGCTTTGAAACAACATCCAGTTAAGCAGTTAGTTGTTGGCGGGGGCGTTTCAGCTAACCAAGGATTGCGCAAACGTTTGGCTGCAGAAATCAAGAAACGCAATTTGGATTTGGAATTGATTTTCCCACCATTAAGACTTTGTGGCGATAACGCGGCGATGATCGGTGCAATGGCGCAAATCCAATATGACAAACAAGATTTTGCTGATTTAGACTTGAATGCTGATCCTAGTTTAGATTTTGATATGGAATAAGAATAATTATACGAAGAGATTATGAGATAATTCTTAATCTCTTTTTAATTTGCCTTGTTTGAGATTAAAACTTCGTTTATGATTATTACAAACTTTATGAAAACGAGGGATCACTATGAAGGCAATTCTGACAGTATTAGGTCATGACCATGTAGGTATCGTAGCGAAGGTTTCTAATAAATTAGCAGAACTTAATGTTAATATTATTGATATTTCGCAAACTTTAATGCATGAGAATTTTACCATGATGATGATGGTGACATTAGATGATGCCACTAACTTTGATACGGTTCAAAGTAATTTAAAAGATTTAAGCAAAGAAACTGGTTTGGATATTCGTATTCAACGCCAAGAAATTTTTGATGCAATTCAAAAACTTTAGGAGGGTCCCATGGAAACTAATTCGATTTTAGAAACAATTGATATGATTTCTAAAGAAAAACTAGATATTAGGACAATTACAATGGGGATTTCCTTATTTGATTGTATCGATAGCGATGGTAAAAAGGCTCGTCAAAAAATTTATGATAAATTGACGACTAAGGCAAAAGACTTAGTTAAGGTAGCTAATAAGATTGAAACTGAATACGGTATTCCCATCGTCAATAAACGAATTTCAGTGACGCCAATTTCAATGATTGCGGCGGCTTCAGATGATAAAGATTATGTCGCTTATGCTAAGACGATGGATAAGGCAGCTCAAGATATTGGAGTTGACTTGATTGGTGGCTTTTCAGCATTAGTTCAAAAGGGCTATCAAACTGGCGACACTAAATTGATTGCATCTATTCCAGAAGCTTTAGCTCAAACCAGTAGAGTCTGTAGTTCGGTCAACGTTGGTTCAACTCGCTCAGGGATAAATCTTGATGCGGTTAAACAAATGGGAACAGTTATCAAAGATTTGGCCAAAGATGATCCGGTTAATTGTATGAGCTTAGTTGTTTTCGCCAATGCGGTTGAGGACAATCCCTTTATGGCGGGGGCGTTTCATGGCGTTGGAGAGGCCGACTGCGTAATTAACGTTGGTATCAGTGGCCCTGGCGTGGTCAAAACAGCTTTGGAACATGTCAAAGGACAACCAATCGATGTTGTTTCTGAAACTATCAAGAAGACGACTTTTAAGGTAACTAGAATGGGTCAATTCGTTGGAAACATTGCTTCAAAAGCTCTCGGCGTTCCTTTTGGCATTGTTGACTTGTCGCTAGCGCCTACTCCTAACGAAGGGGACTCTGTTGCTGAAATCTTGGAAGAGATTGGCTTAGAAAGCGTTGGTGCTCCAGGAACTACTGCTGCTTTGGCATTATTGAACGATGCTGTTAAAAAGGGTGGCGTCATGGCTTGTGAACACGTTGGTGGTTTATCAGGTGCCTTTATTCCTATTTCAGAAGATAATGAAATGATCCGTGCTGTCAGTGCTGGTAATTTGAATATTGAAAAACTTGAAGCAATGACTGCTGTTTGTTCAGTTGGTTTAGATATGATTGCCATTCCTGGCGATACGACTGCGGAAACAATCAGTGGGATGATTGCTGATGAAGCTTCAATTGGTGTCATCAATAATAAGACGACTGCTGTTAGAATCATTCCCGCTACTGGCAAGAGCGTTGGGGATGAAGTTGAATTTGGAGGACTCTTTGGAAAAGCTCCCGTTATGGCAGTTAATACTAATAGTCCAGCTGATTTTATTCACCGTGGTGGAAGAATTCCTTCACCTATTCACTCGTTTAAAAACTAGAATAAATTAGAAAAGCCTCAAGAATCAGTTTTGAAACTGGTTTTTGAGGTTTTTATTTGGCTGGAAAAATATTGAATTAAGTACAAAATGTCTATAAAAAGGCTCCGAATTAGAAATCAATATGATATATTTTAGTTAGTGATTTATTTAATTTGTATTGATATTGAAGCGGGGATATAAAAATGACAGATAGAATTAGTTTAGGATTAGATATTGGTGTTGCATCGGTCGGATTTAGTGTTTTGGATATCGATAAGGGGAAAGTACTTGAATTAGGCTCAAGACTGTTCAATTCTAAAATTGCTGAAGAGAATCAAACACGTCGTGACATGCGAGGTTCGAGAAGACTTTTGAATCGGAATAAGCAACGTCGTGAAGATACAGCTAAGTTATTTGAACGATTTGGTTTAATGCCTAATTTTAACAAAAATGATTATTTTGAAGAATTTAATGATAATTTAAATCCTTATGAATTAAGAGTTAAGGGCTTAATGCAACAGTTAACTAAAAAAGAGTTAGCGCAAAGTCTGTATCATCTAGTTAAACGTCGAGGAATCAGTTATGACTTGAAAGATGCTGACGTTGAAGGCGATAGTTCAGGAACTGATTATTCAGCCAGTTTAAGAATAAATAATCAAGAATTGAAGTCTCAAACTCCTGCACAAATTCAATTGGATAGATTGAATAAATTGGGTGCCGTTCGTGGTAAAGTCGTTGTTGGCAATGACGTGGAGCAACAAAAGGTGTTATTGAATGTTTTTCCCAACAAAGCTTACGAAAAAGAAGCCAAACAGATTATTCAAAAACAGCGTGAATTTTATCCAGAAATTTTGACTGATCAATTTGAAAAAGATTATTGTGAAATTTTAACTAGAAAAAGAGATTATTTTGTCGGTCCGGGAAGTCCCAAAGCAAGAACCGATTATGGAATTTACAAAAAAGATGGCAGAACGCTAAATAATTTATTTGAAGAACTAATTGGACACGATAAAATTTATCCAGAAGAATTGAGAGCTTCAGCTGCTTCATACACCGCTCAATTATTTAATGTTTTAAATGACTTAAATAATTTAAGAATCTTGAATTATGAAGATGAAAAATTAACCAAAGAAGATAAAGAAAAAATAATTTCTGAGTTGAAGACTAGCGTTAAAACTGTCAGCATGATTCCTTTGATTAAAAAAATAACTGGTTGCGAAAAGGAAGATATTAAGGGATTTAGAACTGATTCCAAAGATAAGCCAGAAATCAGCTCGATGAAAATCTACCGAAAAGTGCATAAAGATTTCTTGAACCAAGGGATTGATATTAGTGATTGGCCAGTCGATTTTCTTAATCGATTAAGTTTTATCTTGACATTAAATACCGAAAACGGTGAAATCAGAAAGCAACTCAATAATCAATTAGCTCCTGATTTTGATTTCTTAGATGCTGATTTGATTCAGACAATAATCAATCATAAAGATAGTTTTGAAATCAAAACGAATAATAAGTGGCATCGTTTTTCTGTTAAGACAATGAATCGTTTGATTCCAGAGATGATAGAACGTCCAATTGAACAAATGACATTGTTGAATGAACTAGGGCTAGTCAAAAAAGATACCAAACGATTTAAAGATGACAAATATTTGCCATATAGAGAAATAATGCAAGATATTTTTAATCCGGTTGCTGCCAAGTCAGTTCGTGAAGCCTTGAAAATTGTTAATGCTGTTTTGAAAAAGTATGGTCATATCGACTATTTAGTTGTAGAAATGCCTCGAGATAAAAATCTTAAAGAAGAAAAAGATAACATCGAAGCCTTTCAAAAAGAAAATAAGAATAAAAAAGATCAAGCCTATCAAGAATTCGTTGCTTCAATTGGTAATGAAAAGACTGTTAAAATTGCTTTGAGTAAGAGTCGAAAATTACAAACAGAAATTAGACTCTGGTATCAACAAGATAAAATTGATCCATATAATAACCAACCGATTCATGCAATCGATTTGATTGAAAATCCTGATAAGTTTGAAATTGACCATATTATTCCACAATCGATTTCATTTGATGATAGTTTGAACAATAAGACGCTTTGTTTTGCATCCATGAATCAAATTAAGGCACAAAAAACGCCATTTGAATTTATGAATGAGGGTCATGGATTAAACTTTGACACTTTCAAAACCATTATTTTGAAAAATAAAAAATTCGGTAAAAATAAACGTCAAAACTATTTGTTCTCTGAAAATGTCAGCGATATTGAAACCAGAAAGAGATTTATTTCGAGAAACTTAGTTGATACTAGATATTCATCTCGAGTAGTTTTGAATAGCTTACAAGAATTTTTCAAAGAAAAAGATGGAGATACCAAAGTCACAGTTATTCGTGGAAAATTCACATCTAATATGAGAAAACACTGGCATATTGATAAAACTAGAGATACCTTCCATCATCATGCAATTGATGCTTCAATCATCGCTTCAACGCCATTCTTAAATATTTGGAAAAAATCAGGCAGTATTTTCCCAGTTAAGGTCAATGAAGAGTCCATTGATATTGAAACTGGAGAAATTTTAGACGATAAGGAATTTGATAAGAATCTGTATGAGCAACCATACAATGGTTTTGTTTCTGAAATAATGAATGCAGATGATCGAATTAAATTCTCACATCAAGTTGATAAGAAGACGAACCGTAAAGTTAGTGATGCCACAATTTACTCCACACGTTCAGGCCAACTTGCAAAGGATAAAAAGCCATCAGAATATATTGTGGCAAAAGTAAAGGATATTTATTCGACCGATGGCTACAAAGCCTTTGATAAAGTTTATAAAAAAGACAAAACTAAATTCTTATTAGCTAAATATGACCCTAGAAGTTTTGAACGTCTTGAAAAGATATTGGAACAATATCCTGATAAAATCGATCAAGTTCAAAATAATGGGAAAGTTAAGTCAGTTGCAATCAGTCCGTTTGAACTTTATCGTCGTGATCACGGGATGGTTCAAAAGTACTCCAAGAAAGGCAATGGTCCTGTAATTAAACAACTCAAGTATTTGGATAAGAAATTGGGTTCTCATATTGATATCACGCCTAAGAATGCTAATAACAAACATGTAATTTTACAGTCTTTAAAACCTTGGAGAACTGATGTTTATCTCAACCATGAAACTGGTGAATATGAAATCATGGGTATTAAATATTCAGATTTGAAATTCAATAGTCAAGAAGGATATGGCATAAAGAAGGGGAAGTACTTAGAAATAAAGCAAAGAGAAAAAGTTGCTGATGATTCAGAGTTTATGTTTAGTTTGTACAGAAAAGATAGGATTAAAGTTCAAAATACGGAAACTGATGAGTCAGTGGAATTATTGTTCTGGTCCCGTACAATGGATTCACAGAAAGGATATGTGGAATTAAAACCTATAAGTAGATTTGATAATGGAGAAACGATTTATCCAATATATGGTCATACTAAAGGACGACTATTAAAAAGGTTAGTTCCCAAAAATTGTAAAATATGGAAAGCAAACACTGATATATTAGGCAATCCATTCTATATAAAAAAAGAGACAGATAGTCCTAAAAATATACTTGATTAATGTTTCACATGTGATATTATTCTATATGTAAGGGACGCCTTATATGTTTGAACGTTCATTCGCTTAAAGTTTTAGTTTTATCGTTTCTAAATCTTTAAGGATCTACAAAAATAAGGATTTATTCCGAATTTACCACCTATTTTAAATAGGTGGTTTTTTTTTCGAAAATTGGAGGTGAATTAATGGCATGGCGAATAGTTCATATTAAAGAAGGAGATATCTTAAGGTTGCGCCTGGACAATTTAGAAGTCAGAAAAAAAGAAGACAAAGTTTATATCCCTCTGTCTGATATTACAATGGTTGTTTTGGAAGGAAATCGCACAACGATTACAACTAAATTACTATCAAGTTTAAGCCAAAATAATATTGGATTAGTAATTTGTGATGATAAGTATTTACCCGTTGGTATCTATCTACCCTATGGCCAATATCATCACTATTCAAAAAGAGTTATCAAACAAGCATCTTGGAGTGATGAACAAAAAGGAGAGCTTTGGAAAGAAGTTGTTGGCCAAAAGATTACTAATCAAATTGCTTATGCCAGATATTATGGTGTTTCTGAAGAACGTCTAGATTTAATGGAATCTCTAGTAAATGAATTAAAAAGCGGAGATTCAACTAATCGAGAAGGACATGTGGCCAAAGTCTATTTTGATTCGCTTTATGGTAATGATTTCACTCGTGGCGACGATAATGTTATAAACTCAGCAATGAATTTTGGATATGCCATAGTCAGATCTTGTATGGCTAGAATAGTAGTTGGTAATGGATTAGTGACGATGTTAGGTATTTTTCATCGTAATGAGTTCAATAGTTTTAATCTAGTTGATGATTTGATGGAACCGTATCGTCCTTTGATGGATTATTGGGTTAATAAGTATGTTCTTAATGATAAGGACTATTTAGATTATGAATCGAGATTAAAAATAATTGAATTCATGAATCAAGAAATAACCGAAAATTACAAGAACAAGTTAGCCACTTGTCCAAAAATAAATACGAAATATATCAGTACCAGAAAAGTACATTTCTAAACTCCACAGAAACTAGTGAATAGTTCCCGTGGAGTTTTGTAGTTT
>NZ_VDFO01000055.1:0-12903 GCF_009600995.1 Companilactobacillus halodurans
TCGAACATCTAAAGGGCATGAATGGTGTCCTTTTTTGGTGTTCTTAAATGGTTATTACTAATAAATGGTATACAAAAATAAAGTTGATGGCAAAATACCTATCAACTTTATTTATCGTACAGCCTTTATTTTAGTTATGTAAACTTGACTAGCTAGTTTTTAAAACTATGTATTTTTGAGATAATATTTTTTATAAATTTGTATAAAAAAACGGTTGAGAGTCTAAAAAGTGACTCTCAACCGCCATTTCAGCCGACTGTCGGATTTGAACCGACGACCTTCACCTTACCATGGTGACGCTCTACCTATCTGAGCTAAGACGGCAAGACATCTTCTACACTATTTTAGCAAATTTAATAGTAGCAGAAAATGCTTTTACCTAAAATGCCTCAATTATTTCAGCTATTCCGGTTGCAAAGAAGAAAAAGGCCAGCATAAAGACAATGAAACCTCCTGCAAGAACGGGATTAAATAATAAAATAAATCCAAATAACAAATTCAAGAACGCTACGATAACAATTAGAATATAGTATTTTCTACCAAAGAAATGATACAGACGCGAAGTGAATATTTGGAATATCGCATCCAGTAAAAACCAAATGGCAAACATATACACAATTACGGTAATTCCCACACTAATATGGGAAATAAAAATAATTCCAATAATAATATTTACAATAGCAAAAAAAATTGTCCAACCGCTGCGGACTCCTAAATATTTAGTCATTTGCGATCCCAGCCAAAGTTGATAAATTCCTCTTAAAATGACTAATCCCCCAAAGATCACTGCAATTGTCGACAAACTATTCAGTGGATACCACAACACTAAATAACCGGCGTATAACGACACTAGTCCGATGATGAATCCAAACCAATCGAAATGACGTCTTGGTTCACTCATAACGACTCCCCCTTTTTTAATATAAAATAATTTTAACATTTTAAATTATCAAAGTTGTAAGATATGCGCTATAATATATAAGCTAATAATATTATTAGGTTAAACGAAAGGTTGTAAAATTGTCCCCTAACAAAGAAAATTATTTAAAAACCATCTATGAATTAAATTATGATTTCACTAAAATCACTAATAAACGTATTTCAGAAATCATGAACGTTTCTGCTCCATCAGTGACAGAAATGTTGAATGCCTTATCCAGCGAGGGTTACTTAACGCATTCTCCTTACAATAAAATCGTCCTGACTCCTAAGGGAAATAAAGTCTCCGAAAAGTTAGTTAGAACGCACCGCCTTTGGGAAGTTTTTCTTAACAAATGTCTCAAATACCCGGTTGATAATGTCCATCATAACGCTGATGCTCTTGAACACTCCTCAGATGACGATTTAATCGATCACCTGAATGATTTCCTTGATCACCCACAACGTTGCCCACATGGCGGAATTATCCCTGGTAATGGTCAAGGTGAAACTGATGCCGACGACAAGCTATTGAGTATGATTTCTGATGGATCACGTGTTCAAATTGTCAGAGTTTCTGATAATTATGACTTTTTGCAATATTTCGGCAGTTTAAATATTGAAATTGACGATATTATCGAAGTTATTAAACATGAAAAATTTGATAACTCATTAGTCGTCAGAAAAGAAGACGGAACTAATATCACTATTGGTGCTAAAGCCATTGATTACATCTTCGTTGAAAACAGATAAAACAAAAGCCTAGCAATATTTCAGTTCAAATCTGAAATTATTGCTAGGCTATTTTATTACTTGCTTTGATTCTTTTGATTATTTTCTAGGACTTTTTGATAAAAAGTTGTGAGCGTCAATTGCTCATATGGTTGCAACCAAATTGATAGCAACTCATGAGTTAAAGCATTTAAAATTTCCCAGAAGAAAAATTCTAAACAAAGTGAAAAGTAAGTCCACTTGTAACCCCTCATTAACGTTGAGCTTCGACTAAAGGTTGAAAAAGCCATCCTCAAGGTCCACTTGCCTTGATCTTCGACATCATCTTTGAAAACTAAAAAGACTTGCGAAAAAATCATCAAAAACCAAATTCCCGGGATTATGTATAGCATAAATCCTGCTTCAATAAACAACCCGAATAGCGCCGTTATAAAGAGCAATGGGAAAAAGTAGCGTCCTGAGAAAATTTGTAAACTGTCTTTCAAAGCGTTTGTTTGATAATCAGGCTGACGTATTTTATCTAAAATCGCATAGGACACGCCAACGCAAATCAAGATAAAGAAAAACATAAAAGCATAAACAAACACGCTAGTTTCCGGTGTCAACGTCAACATATAGTTTCCAGCTGAACTTGGGTCATTAGCCATGTTCATCGATATTTCTGACAGACGTTTACTAGCCTGCTCTGGATTAGCCAAATTGACATTCAAATTAGCCATCCAATTGGTATAAATTTTTAATCCAAAATACACTGCCACAAATCTCAATAGAATCGGAATGACATTCAAAGATATATTTCCCTTTATATCTTTTCTAAAAGCTCGATGGGCTTCCCTTCTGATTTCCAAGGCAGATATTCTATTTTTCGCGTTATTCATCAATAAATATCCCTCACAATTGCAATAACGCCATTATAACAAAGAAAGCAATAGCAGCATAGTTTACTTGATTGTAATCAGACCCTTGTCGGCTGCCTTCACATCCAATAAATTAGTAGAATCAATTTTATTTTGATAATTATTTCCATAATTTTTACCAAAGTAACGAACAATTCCACGGTCAGTTGACAATTTCATTCCATCAACCATTATTGAGCTTCCACTAAATCGTCCTGAATTAAACAATTTAAATTTATTCTGATTCATCAACGTTGATTTAGATATAGCGACCTTGCCGTGATTAATCAAGGCATTCATCGAATCCAAATTTGATTCCTGAAGACTTAAATTCGATTCATCTAAGTTGATATTTGATCTGGTAAAGGTCGTATTATCGGCTTTAAAATCAGAATAATCACTAGCTGATAAAGTCATATCACTTATTTTAGAATTCTTCGTACTGAACGTAGCGTTATAAAAGTTTGCTTTATTAAGTTTTTTTATCGTTACATCATTCAAATAAAGATTTGCATCATAATCCAGGTCTTTAGCGGTTTTCATCAGATGACTTACCGTTACATCATTAATGTGAATATTGCTATCAGCCAAATTGATGCTGATATTATCAAGTGATTTGTTCATTGGAATAGTAATCGTTACTGATTCACGTCCAAAAACATTCACGCCGATATGGTTTTTTTGCTTATTGGCTGAAACTGTTAATGTACCATCTTTAACTTTATAAGTTGGTGCCTGTGATTTATCGCCATCGACATGAATCTTATAACGGTCGCCAAAACGAACATTAACGTTAGCACTACGACCATCTAGATAAATATTATCGAATTTTTCCAAAGGATAGGTTTCATCAACATTTTGGGCCACTTTAAAGCCGTGATTCCAAACAACGGAACGATTGGCGCCCATCAAAAATCCACCTAGGAGCAATATTCCACCGACTATCAGTAAATAAAAGCCGGTTACAAAATACTTACGCATTCTTCTTTTCCCCCTTCATCGGAGTTTTTCGACCGTATAGTAACTTCTTTCCTAACCAGCGGAAGAAAATTACCACGACGCTAAAGAACCACTTCAATAAGACGATTGCTACTGGTATTAAGAAGAAATCAACGCCTAGAATAAGCAACCCGACGCCGACATAAAAAATAGTTGTCGCAAACGACTGAAAGATGACTGATAGACCGATAAAAATAGCTCCGATACCGCCAACTACGGACATAGCCAACAAGAATAAGAACAATAAAGCTAAGAATACTGCTACACCCACAATAATCAACATTAATGGTATCAAAATAATGGCAATCAAAATCGCTACTGGAGAAGCCATTAAGGCCAAAATAATTAAGCCAATCATTTTCATATTCTTAGAAAAACGTTCGCTGCTAGTTATCTGACCGTTATTGAAATTCTTATAATTCTCTTCAGACATTTTGATTGAATAATCTGCTAAAACTTTCCGAGCCAAATTCTTGGGTGTTCCCAATTCATTAATAATTTTGTCTGAAGTCTGCAAATTAGCATCAATCATGTATTCTTGATAAAATTCTACGACGTCATTGCATTCTTTATCATCAAGCTGATGCAAATAAAGTTTGAATTCATCAATATAAGACTCAACTGCATTATTTTTCATTGTTCCCCTCCAAGATAGCATCTGTTGCTGCCTTTAATTCTTGCCAATTATTCTTTATCTTCACTAATTGCTCTCTTCCTAAATCTGTAATTTGATAGTATCGACGATTTCGACCTTCAAACGCTTCATCATAGGTACTTAACCAATCTTCGTTTTTCAAACGACGTAAGATTGGATACATCGTTGATTCAGAAATTGGAAAAATCTTCTTGATTTCGCGAGTGATCGCATAACCGTAATAATCTTTTTTAGTGAGTAGAGCTAAGACTGAGCCTTCAAGAATCTCAGTCGAAACTTGAATTGCCATATTATCTCCTCATTTTCCATATATTATACGTCGTATAATATCGTTTGATTAACAATATATTACATATAATAATATAAGTCAATTTTGAATAAAAAATACTTGACTTTTTTCATTATAGGCCGTAAGCTTGTTTCAACATTTTAAAACAAGTAAGAAAAACGACGACAGAAGAGTAGCTTTGTAAATTAGTCCAGAGAGTCAACGTTGGTGCGAGTTGATCTTTTTACCTAGCGAAACACATCTGTAAGTTGAATGATTGAAAATCAAGTAGGTCATTTCGGTAGCACCGTTACAGCTGAAGTTATTGTAACTTCATGAGCCTAGTATCGTGAGATGTTAGGAACCAGAGGTGGTACCGCGAATAAGTCGCCCTCTTAGTCTTTTGACTGAGAGGGCCTTTTTTATTTACGATATCTATTTTGCAATAACTTCTTGAGGTTAGTATCGTGAGATATTAACGAACTCGAGGTGGAACCACGTCAAGACGTCCTCTAGCATTATGCTAGTGGGCGTTTTTTTATACTTGTAAAGGGGAGAGAAATTATGATGAACTATATCTTGGAAATTTTACCGTCATTATTGAGCGGTACCGCAATGACTTTAAAAGTTTTCTTTTGGACAATCATTTGTTCATTACCATTAGGAGTCTTGGTATCATTGGGAAGAAGCTCTAAATTCAAACCATTAAGTTGGATTCTTTCATTCTACATTTGGGTCATGCGTGGAACCCCATTGCTTCTCCAATTGATCTTTGTCTTTTACGGACTGCCAAATATGCCATTTGCACATATCGTCTTTGAAAGATACGATGCCGCACTCTTTGCATTTATCCTCAACTACACTGCTTATTTCGCCGAAATCTTCCGTGGTGGATTTGATTCAGTCAACAAAGGACAATTTGAAGGTGCTAAAGTTTTAGGCTTAAGCTACTGGCAAACAATTAGAAAAATTATTATCCCCCAAGTTGTTAAAATCGTGCTTCCTTCAATCGGTAATGAAGTAATCAACTTGGTCAAAGATTCATCCTTGGTCTACGTAATTGGCTTGGGCGACCTATTGAGAGCTGGAAATATTGCTAGTTCCCGAGATGTCACGCTTTTGCCCCTAGTCTTAGTTGGTATTATTTATCTATTATTAACCTTGATTTGTACTTGGGTACTCAAAGTCTTAGAGAAACGTTTCAGTTATTATCGTTAGGAGAGAGAAATTATGTTGAAATTAGAGAATGTCACAAAAAGTTTCGATGGCAAAACAATCATTAATAATCTAAGCCTTGAAGTGAAAGATAATTCAATTCTTAGTATTGTTGGACCTAGTGGTGCTGGTAAAACGACTTTGCTCCGCTGTATCGCTGGTTTAGAAAGAGTCGATTCTGGAAGTTTTATTTTAAATAATCAATCTTTTGATCCCTTTGACGAATCCGTTAAGGAACGTGTCGTTGGCGTTGTTTTCCAAGATTTCAATCTCTTCCCTCACCTATCAGTTATGGAAAATATTGCTTTAGCACCTAAAATGGTTCTAAAACAAGATAAAGCGACAATTGAAAAAAACGTTAATAATCTCTTGAGCCAATTGGGATTGACTAATCTTAAAAATCAATATCCATTTGAATTATCCGGTGGACAAAAACAACGTGTCGCCATTGCTCGAGCTTTAGCGATGCAACCACAAATCCTTTGCTACGATGAACCAACTTCAGCCCTCGATCCTAATTTACGTGATACTGTGGCTGAATTGATTCTCGACTTGAAAAAAACTGGCATCACACAAATCGTTATCACCCACGATCCTAGTTTTGCCAAAAAGATTGCTGACCAATTGCTTGAAGTTAAACCATTAAATAATTAATCATTAGGGGGATTAATAACATGAAGAAAAAAATATTAATATTTGTAACCTTATTAGCCTTCTTTGGATTAACTTTAGCTGGTTGCAGCAATGATAAAAAATCTGTTGCACAAGAAGCCAATACGACCGATACTTGGTCTTCTATCAAAAAAAGAGGACGAGTTATCATTGGCTTGGATGATACTTTTGTTCCTATGGGTTTTCGTGAGAAGAATGGTAAATTAGTTGGCTATGATATAGACCTGGCTAAAGCTGTTTTTAAACAATATGGTATTAAAGCTGACTTTCAACCGATTGATTGGAATATGAAAGAGACTGAATTGCGTAATCGGACGATTGACTTAATTTGGAACGGCTATACCATTACGCCTGCTAGAAAAAAGCAATTAATGTTCTCCCGACCTTATATGGCTAACCGACAAGTTTTAGTTACAAAAACTAAAGATAACATCACTTCATTTAAGGGAATGAAGGGCAAAACCTTAGGTGCACAAATTAGTTTCTCCGGTGCCAGTCTTTTAGATGAACACCCTGCTATGTTGAAAAATTACATCAAAAATAAAACCCCTGTCCTCTATGATTCCTTCAATAATACTTTGATGGATTTAGATGACAAACGAATCCAAGGCTTATTGATCGATAGTGTTTATGCTGGTTATTACATCAGTAAAGAAAAAGATCCATCATCTTATCGCGTAACTCGTGGTGGTTTCACAGGTGAAGACTTTGCAGCTGGAATGCGTAAAGGCGACAAGACCTTGAAGAAGAAAGTTGATCAAGGATTGCAACACTTAGCTAATACTGGCGAATTACAACAAATCAACAAAAAATGGTTTGGAAATTCCAACAATTCATTGATAAAGCCTGAAAAATAAAGCAACTAAAATAGAATTTGAGACATAGCACGACTTTTTATGCCTAAAATAAATAGCTCCTGGTAATCAAAATACGATTACCAGGAGCTATTTGCCTTAATGATCGAAAGCTAATATTATGTACCGCTTTCTATTATTTAGTTTAAGCTATTAAGCTTTTATCCTGTTTTGCTTCACTTTTAGCAAAAGGTTCAATGATACTCTTTAATAAATCTTGATTCCGTAATTGTTTTTTCCACTCATCGCTGATATGGTCGCTAAGCATTTCGCAACTAGCTAAAGTAGCAGTAATACTTGCAACTGTATCGGTGTCGTCGCCTAGATTGACTGCTAAAATCACGGCACTATCGATGCTGGTTGAATTCAATACGCACCACGTACAAGTTAATAAAGTATCAACTACATATCCTGTCGACTTGATATTTTGTCTCAAAGTAGTATCAAAATCTGATTTGAACATTGCCTCATAATTTGGCAATTCAGCTAATTCATCAGGTTGGTTTTGTAAAGCCTTGGTCAACTTGTCTGGTAACGTTTCAAGAACTCTTCTAAACGGTTGACCATTTAAAAGTGCATGTAAAATTTCTAAATAAATATAACTACCCACAATTGCTCTTGGGTGACGGTGCGTTAAACTAGTATAATTCTTGGTCAATTTTAACCTTTTTTGTAAATCAGGTTCATCCATTAAATGAATGGCTAATGGTGCTAACCTCATCAATGCCCCATTGCCATTAGCGTAAACGCTAGTATCGCCACTTTTTAAAGCTGAGTAGTGATTAACTGACCAATTTCTAATTGCTTTAGTACAAGTATTCCCAATTCCGAAAGTTTGATCATCAGGCGTATATTGATTGTGAAACATATAATTGTCGAACTTTTTCATTAGTTGGTCGTAATTGCCACCCTCAGTTAGATTCTCCATCAATGGCAATGAAAAAGATGTGTCATCAGACCAGCTGCCCTTAGGTTGTTCCCAAGTACCTGAATCTGTCATGTCATCCAGATAATACGAATCACGTTTTTTGAATTCAACTGGAACCCCTAAAGCATCACCAACAATTCCAGCATATAAGATGTTCTCTATTTGACACGCTTCCATATCTTCATCTCCCGTCGAAAAACTGGGGCTAAAATTAATCAGTCCCAGCTAGTTTTAGTCTTCTATATTAAGAATACTACAATTTTTCCCATCTATAATCATATTAATAAGCATGTTTAATCCTAAAAAATTAGCAGAATGAAAGCTAGTAAAATGCCGAACCATGCCAACAAACTAACTCTCTTCTTGTCATTACGATTTTTTCGTAAATTTTTATTCATAAGCATCGGCCTCCGTGCCTAAGAAAGTTATATCATCTTCAGATAATAATGAAAAGGCTTTTTTACGAAAAAAATTCTTTATTTTTCTTATTATTTTTTCAGGAAATTGCCATTTAATTAGAAAAAATCATGGCTATTTTCAAAATTTTCACGAGCATTTTCCGAACATTTCAGTATAATTAAAGTATAAATATAAAGGAGTTTCAATTTAATCATGAATAAAAAGAATCGCGTTTACTTAGCTGGACCATTTTTTAGCGAGGGTCAAATCAAACGTCTCGATGAAGTTCAAGCATTGCTGGAAAAAAATCCAACTATCGGTGATATCTTCCGTCCTGGAAAAGACGAATATACTGCTGCAGAATTTGGTTCAAGAGAATGGCAATCTGCCGTTTATAAACATGATATCAACAACATAAATGTTTCCGATGTTGTAGTCGCAATGTTAGACTATAAAATAGAAGAGAATGAATTGGAACCAGACTCCGGTACAATGTGGGAATGTGGTTATGCCGTAGCCAACAATGTCCCCGTTATCGGTGTTAGAAACATGGCTGATGAACCATTGAACTTGATGCTTGCAGGAAGTTTAACAGCCTTTTTCAACGGTCACGACAATATTCAAGAAATCAAAAACTACGATTTCAATTCATTGATGACACGCTATGAAAATGTGAAAGTACTTTAGGAGGATCATCATGTCACAAGTAACACAACGAACGGAAAAATCCATTATTACAGCAATGGTCTCGTTATTAGGGAAGAAACCATTTGAAAAGATCACTGTTGGTGATATTTGTGACGAAGCAATGATCAACCATAGTACTTTTTATCGTTATTTCAGCGACAAATACTCATTGTTGCATGCTGTATTTTCATACTTATTGGATGATTTGATTGAGAATACTTCAAATGCTAAAACGATTGTTTTCCAAATTGCTGATTTTATGGAAAAAAATAGTAAGTTTATCCACCATATTTCACCGCAATATCAAACAAGAGCTAATCTTTATCCGGAGTTTCGCAGCATCTTGCAAGATATTGTTAAAACTAAAAGCAAGGATCCTGAAAGTCAAAAAGATCCTTTAATTAAAATGATTACCGAATCAGATGCACCAGAACTGATGATTAGTTTCATCGTAGGTGGTTTGATTGGCTTGGTTGAATATCTTGAAGATAATGACTTCAAAGTTTCACGAACTAAATTTATTGAATTTACCTCAAATTTCTTTAATAAATGGTCTGATTAAAATGTGTCAACTGTCCTTTTTTGGATGGTTGGCACTTTCTTTGTTTGTCAGGTTATAAGCTTTAGGTTTACAATTGTGACATTGTGTTATTTTTAGGAGGATAAAAATGCAATCATCTAAATCGCAAAAGGGATGGTTCTTATTTAGTATGATGCTGATAGCGGCAAACCTTCGTTTACCAATTACTATCATTCCACCATTACTGAGCACCATTGAAAAAAATCTCGGCATCCCTAAATCTTTAGCTGGATTGATCACATCGATTCCACTAGTTACTTTTGCTATTCTTTCACCAATTATCGTTAAATTCGCTAAAAAATTGGGAAACGAATTAACAATTTTTATATTCTTTATTCTATTGATTTTAGGAAGTTATCTCAGAATTATTCCCAGCATTTGGGCTTTAATGATTGGTACCTTTTTAGCTGGAGTCGGCATTGACAGCGGAAATGTCCTAGTTCCTGCAATCATCAAGGATCGTCTGCCAGACCAAATTCCACTAGGTACCAGTTTATACACTCTATCGATGTTGCTGATTGGTGCCATTGGAACAGCTTTGTCCGGAATATTTATTACTAAAATCAGTTTGCAATCGACACTTGCTATTCTTTCGATTCCAGCAATTATTGCGCTCTTCTTTTGGATTCCTAGCTTACGTCACAATCAAAGAGATAAAACTAAAACTGAAAAGAAGGTCAATTATCGTAGCGTTTGGAATCAATCGCTCGGTTGGTTGATTACGGCTTTCTTTGGTCTACAATCACTAGTCTACTATTCAATGATTACCTGGTTGCCTTCGATCCTTCAGGACCATGGCATTGGAACGATTTTTTCAAGTAACCTACTTACACTCTTGCAATTGAGTGGTCTACCTTGTTCATTTATCGTGCCTTACTTGTCAGTCAAAAAACATGGTATGAAATGGCTCTTATCAATGCTTTTGATTGGTTATGCCATTTCTCCACTCGGATTCCTGATTTCTACTGGCAATGCGGTCTTCTTAGTCATCATTACTATTTTGACAGGTTTTGGCTCTGGACTAGCCTTTAACATGGCTGTCATCTTCTTCACTGAAAAGACGACTAATCCTTACCAAACTGCCGAAGTTTCCGGAATGGCACAATCTGCTGGTTATTTATTGGCCGCGATTGGACCCGTTTTGTTCGGTTATTTAGAGAATATGATCAGTTCATGGAGTTTAATTATTTTAATTTTAGTAGTCATGTCAGTTTTATTGACATTATCAGGGGTTTTAATTGCCAAACACAAACCTATTGCTGAATAATAAACAGAGTAATCTAAGATTTTTAGGTTGCTCTGTTTTCTTGTTTTATAATATTCAATGACAAAAGAAAAATTTAGGGGAGTTTACAAATGAGATATTTATTTTTTGATTTTGATGGAACCATTGCTGATACCCAAGAGGGTATTATCAACGCACTCGAATATATGGTTGAAAAATTAGACATGGAAAATTTAGGTAAAGATGTTTATCGACAATTCATCGGCCCATCTTTGACATACAGTTTAAAAAAATTCTATCCTGATTTTCCAAAAGAGCGCTACCCAGAAGCAATCAAAGCCTATCAAGCTTTTTATAACACAAAGGGTGTCTATCAACTAAAAATTTACCCACATATGAAAGATACCCTCGAAAAATTAGATGCTGCAGGTTATAAATTATATGTTTCATCAGTTAAACCTGAATCTTTAATTAAAAAATTAATTCCTCATTTGGGGCTTGAAAACTATTTTTCCGGACTTTACGGGGCTTCTGATGACGAAATGACGCGGACCGCTAAAACTGAGATTTTAAAATATGGTATGCAAAGTGCAGGTGTCGACTCTAAACAAACTGTCATGATTGGCGACCGTTTAACTGATATGAAAGGCGGAATCGATAATGGCGTTCACACTTTAGGAGTTTTATACGGTTTTGGCGATCGTCAAGAATTAGAAGAATCCGGTGCCCAAGAAATTGCTAAAGAAGTTGTCGATATTCCAGAAACTATCAAGAAATTTTAAATTAACCCTTGCTATGAAACGGGTTCGATAGAATATCATTATTTATGTAGAAAGCAAGTACTACTACTTCGCTAATAGATTTATCATGCAAAGGAGATAGATAATGATGTTCAAAATTTTTAGAAAGAACCATACAACCGCAAATATTGAGTTAGAAAATAATGACCAAATGAGTGCCTTAAAATTGGCCGCTCAAAAAGCTGCTGATGAATTCAATCTGGATGAACAAACTGTCCAAAGTAGTATTTTTGCCAGTGCTGCTCAAGGCAACACAATTTTAGAGGACCGGGCTGTCTTTATGTACGCTACAAGTGAGAAGAAACACCGTGTTCACACAATATTGTTAACATTTAAGGACCCTGTTGCTTGGGGTAACGATCAAAGTTTGATTGATTACTTGATTGTGGGGGTATTCCCTGACAAGTCTAGTCAAAAAGATGTTGATGAATTGACTCAAAATATTACTGATAAGTTACATGGTAGCGATTTGGATGATATTAAGTTTAATGATACTGAATTGAATAAGTTGAATCAGTCGTTTACTGAATAGAGAATTTACATTTGAATATGTACATAAAAAAAGACCAGAAATTTGTTTGATTTCTGATCTTTTTGTTTATTCTATTTGAAATTTTGGTAACTGTTGCGCGTTCTAGTTTTATAGTGGAAACGAGCTCCGGTGGGGCAACCCATTCCGGTTAAGCCTATTTCACAAATCACCCGCACAGTTCGCGGGCAATTCGTGAAATTGTCTTAATCCTCGTGGGCTAACCGCCCTTGCTTCGCTCTCTACTTTGAAACGAGCTGCGCAGGACAGACACTTCCGGTTAAATCTATTTCACGAATCACTCGCATAGTGCGCGAGCAATTTGTGAAATTGCTTTAATCCTCGGTGTCTAAGCCGTCCTGCTCCGCTCTCTACTTATTAACATCAAACTCATATCCACTAGGATAAAACTCTAATCGATTGGTGTTAGTCTGATATTCCGGACACGGTCTCTATGTTAAAATTGTGAAATTAATAAGGAGAACTTATCTATGACTCAAAAATTTTCAGCCGAATTTCAGGCCTCAATTATGGATCTTTACCATT
>NZ_VDFO01000056.1:0-12720 GCF_009600995.1 Companilactobacillus halodurans
CGAACATCTAAAGGGCATGAATGGTGTCCTTTTTTGGTGTTCTTAAATGGTTATTACTAATAAATGGTATACAAAAATAAAGTTGATGGCAAAATACCTATCAACTTTATTTATCGTACAGCCAAAATTTTTATTAAGTTCAGACTTTTCTTTTCCTATATTCAATTTTAAATGACCGTTTTCTCCATTACAAATTAGGATTGTGCTAACTTGATAGCGATTTATTCATATTAAGTATTTTTATATTCTTCAATTATTTTTACTATTGAATTATATGAATTTAATCGTAGAAATAAACTTAGTATTCTAAAAACAATTTGTTTTTTAGAGACTTTCGCCATTAGTTTCAATTACTTTTTTATACCAGCTAAATGATGCTTTTTTATAACGGTTAAGACTACCTTTTCCATCATCATCTAAGTCAACGTAAATAAATCCATAACGCTTGCTCATTTGTCCAGTAGATGCACTGACTAAATCAATACAGCCCCAAGGAGTATAGCCCATTACAGGAACGCCGTCATCGATTGCTCCTGAAATAGCTTCAATATGTTTACGCAAATAATCAATCCGATAATCATCTTGCACGAAGTTATTTTCATCAGGTTCATCCTTTGCTCCCAAACCGTTTTCTACAACAAAGACTGGTTTTTGATAGCGATTATATAACTCATTGAGAGCAATTCTTAATCCTGTTGGATCAATTTGCCATCCCCAATCAGAAGCTTTCAAAAATGGATTCTTAACGCCGCCGACCAAATTGCCATTAGCTGTAGCTAAACTTTTATCAGTGACGTTGATAGCTGTAGACATGTAATATGAAAAGCCTATATAATCCACAGGATTCTCTTTGAGAATCTTCAAATCATCTGCCGTAACATCCAAATCTTTAAAACTAAATCCATAACGATTCATTACCGATTCAGTATATACAGGATAAGTCCCTCGTACTTGGACATCGCCACAGAATTGATTGAATGCTTGATTCTCTTTTAAAGCTGCCAGTTGATTAGCAGGGTTGGAGTCATAAGCATAAGTTGTAGCATATAACAACATGCAACCAATCATCAAATCTGGTCTAATGGAATGGGCAATTTTAACTGCCTTAGCTCCAGCAACAAATTGATTATGCCAAGCTTGATAAATATTCTTCTTATCATCTGCACCATTTGATTTAACCAATCCCTGACCCATTACTGGGAAATGTAATGCAGAATTGATTTCATTAAATGTCATCCAATACTTAACGTCCTTGGCATAGCGATGCAAAACAACCGAAGCATAACGCTCATAGAATTTAATCAGTTCACGATTCTTCCAACCACCATACTTAGTTACCAAATTCAAAGGCATCTCATAGTGACTGATAGTAATAACCGGTTCGATACCATACTTTAAGCATTCTTTTATTAACTTGTCATAAAATTTAAGTCCTGCTTCATTAGGCTGACTTTCATCACCCTGGGGAAAAATTCGGCTCCAAGCAATTGAAAATCGATAACATTTGAAACCCATTTCAGCAAATAACTTAATGTCTTCTTGATAACGATGATAGTGATCAATTCCTAAATGATTTGGATAGCGATATTTATCATTATCAATTTTCCAATCAAAATCAGGTTGATTGACGATTTCAAATCTCTTAGGACCGCCAGGCAAAACATCGGCAATGGACAATCCTTTACCATCCTGGTCATATCCTCCTTCGAGTTGATTGGCAGCAGTAGCGCCACCCCATAGAAAGTTCTTTGGAAACTTACTCATAATTTCTCCCTTCAGTTAAACAACGTAAAACGATACAGTATCTTTATCGACCGTCGTTTTTTCATTTGGTACTATTTCAACAAAATCCTTGGTATTAGTTACAATTACTGGTGTTACTGTATCATATCCGGCCTTTTTAATGGCTTCCAAATCAGCCTCGACCAATAAATCGCCTTGTTTAACTTTTTGATTATTCTCAACGTGTACTTTATATGGTGCACCCTTCAATTCTACAGTATCCAATCCAATATGAATCAAAACTTCAATTCCCGTATCACTCTTCAAACCAATCGCATGCTTTGTTGGAAAGACAGTTTCAACTACGCCATCAAAAGGTGCATAGAATTTGCCTTCTTCAGGAATAATTGCGACACCATCACCCAACATCTTTTGGGCAAAAGTTGGATCGTTAACACTGTCTAATGTAATCTGCTCACCCTTGACTGGACTGAAAACTTTTTTAGTTTCCTTAGTACCAGCATCAATTTTAGGTGTGGCAGCAGTTGTTGAACTTGTTTCACTAGCTGTTGTTGCTGTAGTTCCTTCATCAAATCCAAAAATCAATGTCAAAACGAAAGTCAAAACTAATGAAATAACAACAACGATGACTGCATAGATAAAGTTATTAGGTATGTTGTGGTTAACAAATTGTGGAATTGAAAGAAGGGATGGTATTGCAAAGGCAAATGATTTCAAATTAACGATTCCCATAAATAATCCAGAAATTGCACCAGAAATCATTACAGCATACAATGGCTTCTTATACTTCAAAGTTACACCATATAGTGCTGGTTCGGTTACTCCGGCAAGAAAAGCCGAAATAGATGCAGCTGAAGCAATTTGACGGGTATTTTTATTTTTAGTCTTTACGGCAACAGCCAAACAAGCAGCACCTTGGCCAATATTAGCAGCCAACATTGCAGGTAATATCAAACTATCTGGACTTGCAACTGATGCGGCTAAAAAGATTGGTGAAAATGCCCAGTGCATACCTGTCATAACAATCAATGGCATAAACGCTGCCATGATTGGCATTGCTAACCAAGCGGCATGCTTTTGAATCAATAACACGATGCTTGAAAGTAATTCTCCAGCCCAAGTTCCGATTGGTCCAATAATAACTAAAGATACGACACCTACGATAAATATTTCTAATAATGGTTTCAAAATACTCTTAAAACTAGATGGAACCACTTTGTCCAAAAATGCTTCCAAATACTTCATAGCCCAAACGATCAATAAGATTGGAATAACTGAACTAGAATAACTAGCAGCAGTCACTGGCAATCCCATTAAGTGGATGGCCTTTCCAGAATTTACTAGTGAAATAAAATCTGGATGTATCAAAATTGCACCTGCAATTATGGCCATCATTTGATTAACCTTATGATATTTCGAAGCCGTAATGGCTAATTCAATTGGCAAAAAGTAAAATGGTGCATCACCGAATACACTGATAATTGTATAAGTTTGGCTCTTAGTACTCATAAGATTCAAAGTAGTCAAAAGAATCAAAACAACCTTGATCATTCCGCCACCAATCAATGCCGGAATTAGAGGAGACATACATGAAGAAATAAAACTGGTAAATTGATCGAATAAATTTCCCTTCTCCTCATTAGCATTTTCGTCAGTATTATCGCCACTTTCATCAGTTGGAAAATTTCCTAACTTAACGATTTCGCTATAGTAATCGGACACACCATTTCCAATAATAACTTGATACTGACCATTCTGATGATTTATCCCCATTACGCCTGGTATTTGCTTTACCTTTCCATCATCAACTTTATTTTCGTCTTTTAATCGAAATCTTAATCTTGTTACACAATGAGTTAAATAATTGATATTGGCATCTGTACCAACAGCATCATAAATCTGTTTGGCAGAATCTTTTACACTCATCTTCACATCTCCCAATTTTTTTGTTATTTAAGCAATTCCAAAAAATGCTTATCTTTTTAGTATTAAAAATATTTCATTAATAAAAGAAAATTACTATTATTTTGAACAAAAAAAGACCTAATCCGCTTCAATCAGTTGAAGTAAATTAAGTCATGCTCACATCTGTGATCGCACCCTATTAAAATAATACTAAAGATTCTTTACTAATCTTCTAATATGAACTGTCAAATACAATAATTCAGAACTAGTAATCGTAAAATTATACTTTTCAAAAATGAAATCCTTTATTTTTTTTGCGCATTTATATGGTTCTGCATAGCGGTGCTCCAAGGTATTCAATAAATCTGCATCCTCTTCATCATCATAATGCTTATTCTCCAAAACACGTTGTGCAAAAAATTTTAAATTCGTAATAAAGCGATAATAATTCAAGGATTCTTCATCAAATTCAGTATTAAAGAAGTCCTTGACGATGCTTTCACACTTCTTGATTATCTTGGTTATTTCATATGCTTGGTTTTGTTGTGCACTATCTTCACTCTCAGCATTGATAAAATGAATTGCTATAAATGCAGCCTCATCGTCACCTAAAGTTACTTGTTCAGAATTATTAATTACCTCGACGGCTTTTTTCCCTACTGCAAATTCATCTGGATAAAATCGAGCTATATCCCATTTCATAGGATTATTTAATAAAATTCCATCTTTTGCACGTTGAATAGCCATATGGATATGGTCGGTCAAATTAACATAAATTATTTCATTAAATTTTTTACCAATCTTCATTTTTGCAAAATTGATAATTCTTTCGGCAATATTAATTTGTTCCATTGGTACGTCAATTACTAAATCAGTAAATTTATTCATAGTACTTTCGTTCTTTAAAAATAATGTTTTTTCAACTTTTTTCATGTCGAGCGAATCATTGGGCTGTTTACCGAATGCAACCCCTGGACCCATGACTAAAACATCGATTCCATTATGATTTGTAGCAATAGCCGCATTATTATTAAGTGTCCGTTTGACCTTCAAATAGTCACCTCTATCAAAAAAGACTTAATAATATTAGATATCTAGGAACAAATAAGTCATGCTCAATTACTTAAATCGATAACACCTTATCATTAATACATTACCTTAATATTTTTAATCTTACTTTAAATATCGCTAATGTTGATATTATCTTATCCTGCACGCGACATAAAAATATTGTAGTCATTTATGTATGCGTTGTCAATAAATAAAAAGATTTTACTATGTTTTACGAATTTTATTGGCAAGATATCAAATTTAATTCCTCTTTTTTCATACAATTACTTCAACAAGTCAGTATCTCAATCTAAAATTAGCTTTAATTTTTCAGAAACAAAAAAGAACCGAAATTCCAATTTTAAAGGAATTTTCGATTCTTATTTTTATCCAATAATATATTTAGCATCGACCCATTCATTTGTGGCCACTCGATGGTAAGTAATCCCATTAACAGTTCTGGTTTGATCCGTTACCCATGGCGTATTATTTGCTAATGCACGATTAGTTACTCGTGACATGCTGCCGTCACTTTGCAATGCCATTAAAGGTACATAAGACGAAGAAGAATCAGCAACCTTAATTACACCCTTACTAACATTATTAGTTGTGGAATTACTATTAGTATTTCCTGGATTAAATGTTTGTGGTGTTTGATAGCTGGTAAAGAAATTATCATATAATTGGGAAACGTCAAAATTACCATAGCTACCACCAAAATTATATGAACTAGTCCATTGCCAACCATGAGCATTGGGATGCAAGTATAAATCAGTCGCATCGTTTGGATATTCAGCTACCCAACCTTTATCAACGGTCATAACGGCTCCAACCCAAGAACCCATCGTATAAATATCAGAGCGATAGCCATATTTGGCAACCTCATTCATAAAGGCTGTATTATTAGCATCATTCTTATCTTTTGAAATAAATTGTTGCTCTGTGCTCTCAACATCAGCAACTAAAACTGCACCTGCTGGCAAACCATCTGCTTTAGCTGTTTGAGCTGCAAAGTCAGCTTCTGCTTTTGCTTGTGCAACTGTGTTATATCTAGCAAAATGATAGCCGCTGATATAAAGTCCTGCAGCTTGTGCAGTTTTAATATTATTAGCTGCATAGGCATCCTTATAAGAGCTTCCCTCACTAATTTTTGTTACAACAGCCTTGACCCCATAGTTATCACGCATGTCAGTAAAATTAGCAACTGTCATTGAACCATTATGATTTGAAACATCAACCATATCCATTCTGGCTGCATCGACGTTAGTTGCTGTAAAAAATAATACCAGCAGTGATAATATTGTTGCGACAAATGCAACTATTCTCTTCCCATAATTCATAAAAAATATACTCCCCTTTTTATCATAACTTCTTGATATTATATCTTATTTGATTAATGAAAATTATTTGTGTTTAGAACTTTATCAATTTTTAAAGAAATTGTTTTTTTGCTTAATTTTTGAATAACTATAACCAAAGTAAATTTTTGTTTATTAAAAAATATAAGCAAATCGCTTGTAAGGTAACCAATCACATTGTAAATTAATAATGTAATCGGTTTTATGCAAATCAATTTTCCACAATTTTAATCAGGAGGTATTTTATTATGAAAATTGATATCAAAGCACCTGCTAAAAAATATTTAGCTGATAAAATCCCTGTCGGCAGTCAAGTTATTTTGACGACTGATGATGGTTCGAACAATTATTCAAGTATTGGTGCTACCTGTGAATTAGCTGATAAGTTTCAACTAATTATTTTGAATAAGCCAGATAAAGATTTTAATGAACCACTACAAAACAATGCCGGATATCAGATGAATATCCTACCTTTTGAAGATTACCTATTTGGATCAGGTCTAAACATTGATTTCAGCCACGATGCTCTAGTTTTGAGCGACAACGGTGGAGCTCTTGATAGTGCTTTAGCTGTGGTCGATTGGAGAAATGTCAAACCAGAAACTGAGGAACAGCTTCGCAAAAAAATGCAAAAAATCGGCGACCAAATTTGTTAGTGATTTCAATTTATAAATCTCCAGCAAACATAGATTGATTAATAGTTTTATCGTAAAGTCCTTCTGTATTCTGAAGGACTTTTTTATTGTGATTTGTCAATTATGACCCATTAAGAAAATAAAAAATGAAACTGAAATAACCCAAAGGCCAATAATAATCCCATAAAATAATTTATTTTGCTTTTTCTTAGAATTATCTTCTCTAAATCCAATTGCCATCCCATCAATAAAAAGTAGAACAGGTGGATATGCTGATAAACCAGTTAAACCAATAACAAAATAATTAATCCAACTTCCACCCAAAAAGTATTTTTGACATATTCCATATATAAGCAAAATTATAAAACAGCAATGGGAGCTACTAAATATATCCTTCTCATAATTCTCCTCCATTTTGAGATGTAATAACCTGTGGGTCGACTTCTGGCTTTTCACCATTATTGATAAAAAATACTTGATACCAAATTAAAAATGTGTAAATCGTCCAAACTTTACGTCGATCATCATTTTCACCACGATAACAACCATCTAGCATGTTTAAAATAGCGTCCTGATCAAAGAATTCACTTACAAAATCGGCGCAAAATAATTTGCGGAAATCTTCATAAACTTCTTTAGTTCTAATCCAATCGCGAATAGGAACGGGAAATCCCAATTTTTCTCGTTTAGCCCATTCTTTTGGCAAAGCTCTTTGAGCTGCTACACGTAAAGCATATTTACTGTCTTTACTATTCAACAAATATTTCGTAGGAATGCCACTAGCCACTTGTGCCATTTCTTTATCTAAAAATGGTACCCGTAATTCCATCGAGTTAGCCATACTCATGCGATCAGCTTTCAGAAGAATATCTTTAGCCATGAATTGGTGTAAATCCAAATACTGCATCTTTTTGACCTCATCATCATAACCACTAACCTTTTGGTAATTCTCCATAACAATTTCTTCAACTGATTGGGAGTGGTTGAATTCAGGTTTCACTAAATTACTAGCCTCAACTTCACTAAAGACTTTTGCTTGTCCAATAAAGAACTCTTCAGCTTTTGCTGTTGATTCATATAAGTGTAATCTTCCCGGGAAATTGGGCATTTTCTTTAAACCATGTGCCAAACTATATTTCACTCCCTGGGGTAATTTCTTTAAATCTTCAGCCACCATACGAATAATTTTTGAATGAGAATGGAATCCATAGTTAGCATAACCAGCAAATAGTTCATCTGCACCTTCTCCAGAAAGAATCACTGTCACGTCACGACTAGCCAATTTAGTCAAAAAATATAGTGGAACGCACGATGGATTAGCTTCCGGTTCGTCCATATAGTATTGAATCAAAGGAATAGCTTTCATTGCTTCTTCTTTGTTTACTATTCCTCGAGTATTATCTAAACCCAACTGATCAGCTAACTGTTTAGCAGCTTTACCTTCTTCATAGGTACTAGTGTCAAAATCAATTGAATAAGTATGTTGTGGCTTAAAGATAGCAGTCACATAACTAGAATCGACACCACTAGATAAGAGTGAACCCACCGGAACATCACTGATTTCATGCTTTTTAACAGAATCGTGCATGGCATCGTCAATCCTTTTAACAGTTTCTTCAAAAGAAAGATGATTTTCTTTAAATTCCATATCCCAATATTTTTTAATAGTTAATTTATTATTTTTATAAGTAAAATAATGCCCCTCAGGAATTCGATAGACATTTTTAAAGAAGGTTTCATTCATTGCAGAATATTGGAAAGTCAAATAAGGTTTTAACGCTCTCTTATTCAACTCTTTTTTAAAATTAGGCTCTTTCAAAAAAGCCTTTATTTCAGAACCAAAAATAAATGTTCCTTCATTTTGATAATAATAGAGTGGTTTGATTCCAAAAAAATCCCTTGCCCCAGTAATATCGCCGGTTTTGAAATCATAGATAACGAAAACAAACATCCCTCGGACCATCTTGAGCAGTTTCTCAATCCCCCATTCTTCAAAACCATGCAATAAAACTTCTGTATCAGTCTCAGTTAAAAATTTATGTTCAGCTTTTAACAAATCAATTCTTAAATCTTGATAATTATAAATTTCACCATTGAAGATAATCGCTTTTGATTTATCTTCGTTATAAATTGGCTGCATACCTTTACTAACATCAATAATACTTAATCTTCTAAACCCTATTGCTGTATCATTACCGAATAACTCTCCAGAACTATTGGGTCCTCGATGTTTAATCGTATCCATCATATCCGTTATTACAGTTTGTTTTTCTGCAATATTTTTATCAACGAAGCCAACAATTCCACACATAGAAAAATCCTCATATTTCCTTTATATTTAAACGCTCAATCAGTATATCGGAACAGAATGTAAAGATTGTTTAATTTGTGTAAATTTTCGGTAAATAATAAGTAAATTTTCAGTAAAAACAAATGTAAAAAATTATTCTATTTTTTAAGCAATGTACTTGATTACTTTATCAATACCGGTTATAGTTATAACTGTAATAAAGAGTTGTACACAAATTAATTTTGTACAAATCTTATTTTAGTAACAGAAAGGATGTCAATTATGAAAATCAATATTAAAGAAGCAGCACAAGCATATCTATCCAAGAAAATCCCAGCAGGAAGCAGAATCATTCTTACAACTGATGATGGTTCAAATAAGTATTCTAGTTTAGGCGGTAGCTGTTCTATTGGTGATAAATTCCAATTGGTAATCCTAAAAGACGCTGACCCTAAATATACCGTTCCTTTAGAAAACAACGCCGGTTATGAATTAAGCACTTCACCTCAAGATGAGGACTTACTTACAAATGGTCTAAATATTGATCTTTGGCACAATGCCCTTGCTCTAAAGGACAATAGTGGAATTCTTGACGGTGCTTTATCAGTTGTTGACTGGAGAAATGTAAAACCAGAAACAGCTGCACAACGTCGTGAAAAAATGCTTTCACTTGGCGATAAAATTTGCTAATTAAATTTTTAAAATAATGTAATAAAAAAAGTCTTCATGTGGTCTGCAGAAGTTTTCTTCCTACTTGTCCATGTGAAGACTTTTTATTTTTATTTTCATATCTCATCCACAAATATTAGTTGAAATGGTTTACAATTGGCCATAACAATAGTTTTAGGGAAAGGATGATATTTTATGAAACGGGAAGAAAAGCTTGAAATTCTTTCAAATTTGATTGCGATTGATACAGTCAATGATAATGAAGCAAAGGTAGCAGATTATATTAGTTCACTCTTTGCACCTTACAAAAATAAGGGAGTTTCAATCGATCGAGTCTCCTACTCTCCTGGTCGCGACAATTTAGTCGTCACAATTGGTGATAGCAAAAAGACCTTGGGATTCACTGGTCATGAAGATGTCGTTTCTACTGGTGATCTTGATTCTTGGGACAGTGATCCTTTTAAAGCTGAAATTAGAAACAACAAGATTTATGGCCGCGGTGCCAGTGATATGAAGTCCGGATTAGCCGCAATCATCATCACAATGCTTGAAATGTTAGAAAATGATGCAGTCCCTGGTCGAATCAAGCTTTTGGCCACAGTTGGCGAAGAAACCGGTGAATACGGCGCTGCTCAATTGACGAAAAAAGGCTATGCAGATGACCTCTCAGGATTAATCATTGCTGAACCTACTGAAGAAATGCAAAATCTCATTTACACTGGCAAGGGTGTCATCGACTATGTCGTCACCTCTGTCGGCAAGGGTGCTCACAGTTCCACTCCCGAGAAAGGCATCAATGCAATTGACCACTTAATTGATTTTGCCGATGAAGTCAGAAAATTAATGGCTACCTTTGACAAAGTTGATCCAGTTCTTGGTAAATTAACACATGTTCAAAGTGTTTTCCAAGGCGGAGAACAAACAAATAGCGTTCCAGATAAAGCCATCATCAAGGGAAATATTCGCAGCATTCCAGCTTATAATAATCAAATGATTTTTGATGCAATTAATGATTTGATAGCACGTTTAAATAAAAAACCAGGTTATGATTTAAAGATTGAATACGTCTATCCTGAAGAAGCCGTTCCTGGTAATCCTAATTCAGATTTCGTTAAACTTTTGAAAAATTCGTATCAAACAGTTTATTCAAAGGAATTAAGTGTTGCTGGACAAGCTGGGGCAAGCGATGCCTCTGAATTCTTGCATGCCAAAAATGACTTTGACATCGTTATAGTTGGTCCTGGAAATGACACTATGCATCAAAGCAATGAAAATTGTGATGTCGATGTCTTTTTGAAATCAGTTGATTTCTACAAACAGGCTGCTTTTGATTTCTTTAAATAAAGTGAGGTTGTTATAAAATGGAAAAAATAAACGAACCTAAAAAACATCACTTCACTCTACCCTCTGCTTTTACGATTCTTTTCTTCTGTATTATCGTCATTGCCCTTTTGACTTGGATTATTCCTGCTGGTACTTATTCAACCGATAAGGCTGGCAATATCATTGCCGGAACTTATCGTGAAGTCGCCAAAAATCCTCAAGGTATTTGGGACGTCTTTATGGCTCCTATCCTTGGGATGATTGGTAACAAGCAAACTACTGGTGCCATTGAAATATCAGTTTTCATTCTCGTCATTGGTGGTTTCTTAGGTGTTGTCAACAAAACTGGCGCCTTAAATACTGGTATTCAGTCAATCGTTACTCGTTACACTGGTAAAGAAAAAAGGTTAATCGTTATTTTAATGGTTATCTTTGCAATCGGCGGGTCGACTTATGGTATGGGTGAAGAAACCATGGCCTTTTTCCCACTGCTGATTCCAATTATGATGGGCGTTGGCTATGATGCTTTAGTTCCTGTTGGAATTATTTTGCTAAGCACGCGGATTGGTGATTTGGCTTCAACCGTCAATCCATTTTCAACCGGCGTTGCTTCAGCTATTGTCAATATCTCACCAGGAGTTGGATTATTTTCTAGAATTATTCTATTAATTATTACTACTACAATTATTATCCTTTTCGTTATCCATTATGCTGAAACGGTTAAAAAGGATCCTACGAAATCTTTGATTTACGATCAACGTGAAAAAATGAAGAAAGAATTCAACGTTGATTCTAAACAAACAGTTCCTGAAAAAATGACTACACGTCAAACCGTTGTAATGTGGATTTTTGGATTAACTTTTGGAATCATGATTGTTGGTTTGGTCCCTTGGACCAGTATCAATAAGAACTGGACTTTTTTTGAAACATTTACTAAGTGGTTAACTGGTAATTCAATCTTAGGAACAATTTTTGGGACAGATATCGTGCCACTAGGATCTTGGTATTTTAATGAGATTTCCATGCTATTCATCTTTATGTCAGTCGTTGTAATGTTTGTGGCTAAGATGAAAGAAAGCGATTTTATTGATGCTTTTGTTAAGGGAATGTCCGACTTATTAAGCGTTGCTATTATCGTAGCCGTTGCCCGTGGTATTCAAGTAACCATGAATAGTGGTCTAATCACTGGTACAATTCTTCACTTTGGAGAATCCACTCTAACAGGGATGCCCAAACCATTATTTGCGATTCTTGCTTTCATATTCTTCTGTGTGCTCTCAATCCTGATACCATCTAGTTCAGGATTAGCTGCTGCAACTATGGGAATAATGGGTTCACTAGCGGTCTTCTCTCATGTCCATTCCAGTGTCGTAGTTTCTGCATTTCAAGCTGCAACTGGTATTGTCACCGGTTTGACTCCAACTTCAGCTGTGCTCATGGCATCCCTTGCACTAGCTCATGTTAGTTTAATTACTTGGTATAAATGGGTTTGGAAGCCAATGTTGGTACTATTCTTAGTCGTCTTTGCTTTCTTAACCATCGTTTCAATCATTTAATCAAATAATCAAAAAAATCATCTATTCTGTGAAAATTCACAAAATAGATGATTTTTTGATAAATTTTTTAGGCTGTACGATAAATAAAGTTGATAGGTATTTTGCCATCAACTTTATTTTTGTATACCATTTATTAGTAATAACCATTTAAGAACACCAAAAAAGGACACCATTCATGCCCTTTAGATGTT